>DATLWH010000464.1:0-2485 GCA_035576505.1 Thermoanaerobaculia bacterium
GTCAGTCCCGGCCAGGCGATGACGATGCGGTCGCCGAGCCCGGCCGTCGACTTGATGAGCTGTTTGTGCAGCCCCGTGCCGAAGGCCAGCATCAGGCTGATGGCCACGGTGCCCCAGACGATGCCGAAGATCGTCAGAAAGGTGCGGAGCTTTTCCGCTTTGAGATCGCGGGCAAGCTGTTTGAGGACGTCTTTCATGGTTTGCGCTTCGCGTGTTGTCGGTTGTCAGTTGACGGGAGTCGGGAGTCGGGAGTCGGGAGTCGGAGAGTTTTGAGCGGCACCCGCTGCCCTACTCTCCGACCCCCGACGCCCGACTCCCGACCCCCGACAACTCACGTAATCTCCTTCGGTGGCCGCTCCACGATCTTGTCGCCCTTCTTCAGGCCGGAAAGAACCTCGACGTTGAGGCCGTCGGAGATGCCGGTCTTGATGTCGACCTTCTTCGGCGACTTGGGATCGCTGCCCGGGATTTCCACGCTCGCTTTCTTGCCGCCGTCGGAGAAGGTGACCAGGCGCTCGGGGATGACCAGGACGTCCTTTTTCTCGCGGATGATGACGTCCGCATTCGCCGAGTAGCCGGCCCGGAGCGTGATCCTGCTCGGGTCGAGCTCGACTTCGACGTCGAACAGCGTCGCTCCCTCTTTCTGTTGTGCCTGCGGCGCGATTCGGGAGACGCGTCCCGTGACCACGTCGGTCGGCAGCGCGCCGACCTTGATGCGCGTGGTCATGCCGACGGCGAGCTTGCCGACGTCGATCTCATCCACCGTTCCCTTGAAGATCAGGTCGCGCATGTCGGCCACCGAGGCCATCTCCGTGCCGGGCTGGTAGGAGGTGAGCGGAACGATCGGATCGCCCGGGTTGACCGAACGGGTGAGGATCGTGCCGGCAGCCGGCGCGGTGATGATCGATTCGGTGCCGGATACCGTGAGACGGCCTTTGCGGGTCAGGTCGCGGTTCTGCTCCGCTTTGTTGAGCGCCACGCGAGCCAGGTCGTAGGACTCCTTCTTCGCTTCGACGTCAGACTTCGGCAGCACTCCCGAGCGCGATAGCTGCAACGAGCGCTGATAGTCGGCTTCCGCTCTCTTGAACGATGCCTCGGCAGACTCGACCGTGCGATCGACCTCCGTCACCTCGAGCGGTGTCGGGTCGGGCGCGATCTCGAAAAGCGGATCGCCGGCCTTGACGGTGTCACCCACCTGGGCCAGTGCCCGTTTGACGATGCCCGAGATCTTCGACTTGACCGAGAACTTCTGCCGCGGCTGGATCTGTCCGACCGCCACGGCCTTCTCCACGATCGAGCCCTGGGTGACTTCGACCTGCTTCATATCGCCGTCGCCCTTCTTGCCGCTCCGCGTCCAGGCATAAACCCCGGCGCTGGCACCGGCAAGCACCACGAGAAAGAAAAGCGTCTTCCATAGCTTCCGCATGCGTTTCTCCGAGTTCCCTAGGGCTTGTACGAGGAATTGGACGCCGGGTTAACGCCGAGGTTGGCCCCGTGCAAGAAAAAGAGTCCCGACCGCTGTTACGGCGTGCTGCGCCAAGGGGAGAACCTTGGCGATCCGGAGACGTCGAATGTCCATGGCAGAGTCAACCAGGTTCAAATCAGGCGCGCGCGGCCTTGCGTCTCTTGCTGTCCTTCTCACCTTTCTCACCGTGGTGCCCTCGGCGCTTGCGCAGTCGGGATATGGAGGCAGGCGAGGGGGCTCCGGCACCGGCGATACCTTGCTACGTCTCGTACCGTGGCGTTTCCTGCCTCAAGGCGGTCCCCTCGCCACCGGGCCGCTGGTGCTGTACTGGCTGCCGGCCTCGCCCAAAGAGGTCGAGGATTCCCCGCTGCAAACGTCGAAGGTCCTTCTGCAGGATGCCGACCTCTGCCTCGGCTTCGAGATCGTCGATTCGGGTGACGCGGTGATGATCGCCAAGCTCGGCGCGGCCGGGAAGCTGCCGTCGGCACTTCTTGTCGACGCTCAGGGCAACGTCATCCGCCGTGTCGAGGGAACCCGCGGCAAGCTGAACCTGGTCTCGGTCGAGAAGATGGTGAGCGACGAGTTCAGCGCCCGAGGCGAGACCATGTACGCCAGGATGACGGAAGCGAAGAAGCGTGCCGCCGGCGGCGACAAAGAGGGCGCGATCGAGCTGTACCGGAAGTTGTGGGACGAGCGCTGCTTCTTTCCTCTGGCGGGCGAGGAAGCGCAGCACGCGCTAAAAGCCCTCGGTGTCATCGTCGTCGAGCCGCCGCCGCAAATCGCCATCGATCCGAATCTCGCGCCCCCGAAGACGAAGACCGCGCCGTCGAAACATCCGGACGGGCATTGAGAGCAATGTTTATCGAGCGCCCTTCTCCCCACCGCGTTTTTCAGCGGTGGGGAGAAGGTGCCGAAGGCGGATGAGGGGCTTTGGCTCTTGCTGAGCAGTGGACTATTTTCATGAATGGGGCGGGGGAAACTCATGAAAACAATTAACTTCAGCGCGAGCACCGCCCCCTC
>DATLWH010000465.1:0-20178 GCA_035576505.1 Thermoanaerobaculia bacterium
TCACCGTAGACGACGCGACGGTCATGCTGCAAAAAACCGCGGTCATCGCCGCGCTTCTGGCCGTCTGGATGCTGGCGGCGGTGGCGCTGACGCTGCTGAGCGGACGCGAGATCCGCTACTCCTCGCTCGAGATGCGTGCCAGCGCTCTGCATTGCTTCGCCCTCGGCCTCGTCGCGGTGACGAGCTTCGCCCTGACCGCGATCGTCTTCAGCTATCTCATCCCCTACCACGTCGGCGTCCCGCTCCTCTTCGCCCTCGGCGTCTTCGCGATCCTGACGAAGATCTACGGCACCGTCGCCGTCTTCCACGCCGTAGGCACTCTCGTGGCCGGCTCGCGCACCCGCGAGCAGCTCGCCCGCCGCCATTGGCTGCGCGGCGACCTGGCCATGGTCGTCGTCGGCGTCGCCGTCCTCGGCGCCCTGCGCCTGATTCCCATCGTCGGCCCGATCATCTGGGCGCTCGCCTCAGTTTTCGGCATCGGCACCGCGCTGGCGACGAAGTTCGGGCGGCGGGAGCCCTGGTTCCTGGCGTGGCGGGCGGTGGAGTCGTAGCGATCGCGAGGAAGGCGTCGCTGTTCATCGCGACAAGTCTCGACGGTTTCTGATTGGTTTGTGCTTCGATTGAGACATCCACGCCGGGCGTGCCGACTTGGACGGAGGCACGATTACGGGTTCTCCCCACGCTGCCAGGTCATCCGCTTCAGCGATGACCAGCGCATCGATTTCATCGTCAGTCAACTTCCGCTTTTTGCTTTGCTTCGTCATACCCGCCATCAGGTAATCACGCGCATCGACCGCTCGCATGAAACGTGAACCCGGATTGTAACTCACGTGAAATTAGATACTTGCCGGATTGACTAAGGTGCCCTTGGACGGCCAAGAACGGCTGTGGCGTACCGCTAACCTCCAACGCTCCGCCTTCGGAGCGGTACCACGTCGATGCGGAACTCGGCCATGCTTTCGGAACAGGGAGTGCGGGCCAAGACCCAAACGTAACTCGTGCCGGCCGTTTCGGTCTTCAGGCGTAGCTGCGGCCCGGCTCCTCCGTCCGTGATCGGGTGAGAGAAGTCGCCGATTCTGCCGGAGTACCAGAGGAAGACCGCGCGGCTCGCTACCGGGGTGATGGCCTGAATCGAAACGGCCTGACCCTCACGCGCGGTGATGGCCGGGTTGACAGCGATCACCGCCGGCTCCGGCCCGCAAACGACATGAATGCGCAGCCACGGCCAGATGCTATTCGGGCCAAGCCGCACTGAGGTGTCGCCCGGCCCGACGCCGGTGATGCTGATGGTTCCGTGGGTGTCGGGGCTTTGCAGCACTCCTTCGACGAGCGCCACACTTTCATCCCCGCTGAAGAACTCAAAGTGATACTGGGTCCACGTGGGATCGAGACCGCTCCAGCCCGCCGCGACCGGTACGATGATCTCTTCGCCGCTCCGGACAGTCACGTCACTAACAGGAAAAATGGGGATATAGGCGAACGCACCGCCGGCGACGAGAAGCAACGCAGCGGCGAGGAGCAGCGTCCGTTTGATCATGCTTCTCAATACGGACGGTGATCAGCGGTCGTCCATTACTCGGCCTTCATCGCCATCGCCAGGTCAATCCGTCGTGCGAGCCGCGAAGGCACGAGCCCCGCCACGAGCGAGGCCACAAACGTCACCGCCAACGATGCCGCGATCAGCCTTACCGGCGTGTGAAACGCGATCGTCCAGCCGAACGATTGTTTGTTGATGACGTAGATCAGGATCCAGGAGAGGACGTAGCCCATGGCCAGGCCTGTGACGGTTGCCGTCAGACCCAGGACCGACGATTCGAGAACCAGCATGCGCCGGACCTCGGCGATCGACATGCCGAGGACGCGGAGGAGCGCCAGCTCGCGCGTCCGTTCGAGGATCAGGGCGGCCAGGGTGTTGATCACCCCGAGGACCGCCACCACGATGGCGACGGCCAGGAGCGCGTAGGTGATCAGAAAGGTCTGGTCGAAGATCTTCATCACCTCGCCGCGGATCTCGCCGTTCGTCACGGCGAAGGCGTGGTATTTCGGACCGAAGCTCGCTTCCAGCTGACGGCGCGCGGAGTCGCGATCGACACCCGGCTTCAGGTAGATGACGACCGTATTCATGGCGTCGTCGCGGAACAGGCGGGTATAGAGCGCGCGGTTCATCACGACGACGCCGCGGTCGCTCGAGTAATCGCGGTAGACGCCGGTGATCGGAAACGAATGGCGCCCGAGGATCGTCGTGAGCGTGACATCGTCGCCAACGCCCTTCTCGTACTTCAGGGCGAAGCTCTCCGAGACGACGACGCCGTCTCGCGCCACGGCGTTTCGCAGCGCCTCGGAGAATGAGCGCGGCGTGATCATCGGCAGATCGCCGAAACGCGCGGCGACGTCG
This sequence comes from Thermoanaerobaculia bacterium, assembly GCA_035576505.1. Lineage (GTDB taxonomy): Bacteria > Acidobacteriota > Thermoanaerobaculia > Gp7-AA8 > Gp7-AA8 > JADGNZ01. The sequence goes on from DATLWH010000465.1 coordinate 2,396, forward strand.
AGGTCGCCGCTGGCGACGGTGATCGTGGCGTCTCCGTATGCCGCTCCCCGTCCGCGCGCGCGGTCAAAGGCGGCGATGAATGGGACCTTTGCCAGATCGGCGGAGATGGCGTTCGGAAAGGCAGCGGCATCGGCGTTCGAGAGCCCTTTCGACGGACGCAGCCAGAGATCAGAGCTGACGGTCTGATCGACCCACACCCGTACCGTCTCGCGAAAGCTCCCCACCATCAGAGCCACCGCCACCATCATCCCGATGGCCAGAGACAGCGCCGCCGCGGCGATCGAGGTACGGCGCAGCGACGCGGGGATGGACGCCGAGGCCAGCTCGCCGACGATGCCGAACGCGGCGCGGTACGGTACGCGCAGCAGGTTCGACGCGGCGGTAACGATCATCGGCGCCAAGGCGGAGAAACCGGTCACAACGAAAAGGACGGCGACGTATCCGGCCACGGCGATGCCGTTCCATGCCGGCAGGCGCGAGAGGAGGACGGCGATGATGAAACAAATGACGGCGATGACCACCTGTGGCCGGTTGGGTGACGCCGGCTCCGCAGTCGTTTGTGCTGAATCTCGCACGCGAGGCCGCCGCCGTCCGGCAACCACTGCCGATAGGAGCAGGTTCGGGCGCACCTGGGCCGCTTCGATCGACGGCTGAATCGCTGACAGGAGCGAAAGGATCGTTCCTACGGCCAGGCCAGCGGCGATGATGCCCGGCGTGAGGACGATGGCTTCGGGGGTGGAACTGACGTAGAGGGCGTTGATGGTCCTCCCGATCATCCGCAGGATCAGCCAGGCCAGACCACGCCCCAGGGCAACGCCGACCACAGAGCCGACGAGGCCGAAAACGAAGCCTTCCAGTAGAAAGGCGCCGAAGATCTGCCGCGCCGATGTGCCGAGCGTCTTGAGCACGCCGACATCCCTGCGCCGCCGCAGGATCGAGATCAGGACGGTGTTGTAGACGAGGAACATCCCCACCAGAAGTGCCACGCCGGCGAGCGCGAAGAGGTTCACGCGAAAGGCGCGCAACATCCTCTCGACCCGCTCGTTGCGCCGCGCCGGCCGCTCGAGGCGGGCGCTGGCCGGGAGAATCCTCTCAATCGCGGGGATCAGTGAGTCGTCCGGCACGATCAGATCGATGCGTGACAATCGTCCGGCCAGGCCGAAACTCGCCTGCGCCGCGGCGATGTCGGCGATGGCAATGGCACCGTTGAAGGCCGTAGCCGGGCCATGCGCCTCCAGCAGGCCGCGGACGATCATCGACCGGCGAATGCCCTTGATGTCGAGCATCAGCGGCGATCCGAGTTTCAGCCCATGCTCGCGGGCGAAGGTGGCCGGGATGACGACCGAGTCGTCGCGGAAGAGGCTGAGGTACGTGGCCGCCGATTCGTGACTGCTCGTGACGACGCTGGCGTATCGGTACTCACGAAAGTGGAGATCGGAGAGCAGGTCGACGCCAAGAAGGCGGATCGGCAGTTGTTCAGGGAGCGCCCCGGGCGCCGGCGACAGGCCTGCCGGCACTTCCGCGATCCCTTCCAGGTCGATGACCGGGGCAAAGCGGACACCGCGGCCCCAGAACGGCTGCAACGCCAGCAGGACGTCTTCGCTCAGCCCGACATCGGAGACGATCTGGTAGTTGGCGCGGCCGGCCACGGCATCGACCGAATCCTGAAAGGCCCGCAACGCGCTCTGATTCGACAGAGCAATGGCTACGACAACCGCTACGCCGACGGCGATGCCGAGGATCGTCAGCGTCGTCCGCATCGGCTCGCGGAGGATCGGGCGGAGGACGAGGGCGCGGAGGATCATTTTGACGGGGGGGTCGGGGGTCGGGGGTCGGGAGTCGGAGGAACGCCCTGATTGCCTCGGTCCGACCCCCGACTCCCGACCCCCGACCCCCGCGAAACCTTCCCATCCGCCACCTCAATCACGTAATCGCCGTACGCCGCGGCGTGCTCGGAATGGGTGGCCATGACGATCGTGGGATGTCGCGTCTCGAAAATGCCGCGGATGAGGCCGAGGATCATCTCGCCGTTCTTCGAGTCGAGGTTGCCGGTGGGCTCGTCGGCCAGGATCAGCGAAGGACGATGGATGATGGCGCGGGCGATGGCCACCCGCTGCATTTCGCCGCCGGACAGCTCACTCGGGAAGTGCGTGGCGCGGTTCGTCAGCCCGACGTCGGCCAGCGCGGCCGCCACGCGCGGCTTCACCTCGCCGCGCGGCACCTTCGCCAGCGACAGCGGGAAGGCCACGTTCTCGAAGACGTTCAGGGTCGGGATGAGATTGAAGAACTGGAAGATGTAGCCGATCGTCATGCGGCGAAGCATCGTCAGATGCCACTCGTCGAGCACGGACGTGTCGATCGTTTCCAGAAACAAACTGCCGGCCGTCGGTTTGTCGACCGCTCCGATAAGGTTGAGCAGCGTCGACTTCCCGCTGCCGGATGCGCCCATCAGCACCGCGAAATCGCCCCCGGCAATCTCCAGCGACACATCATCCAGCACCTGAACCGCCGCCGATTCCTCGCTTCCCGCATAGGCGTGCGTGACGTGTTCGAGGCGGATGCGCATGGCCTGTGATTGTACGCGCCGCACGATCGGCGCCGCCTCTGATAGTCTGAGTAGTCGAAGGAGACAATCATGGACGAAACGACCAGCGGTGCGGATGTGGGTGCGGACGCCGCGGCACGCTTTGGCAAAGCAAAAGACTTCGTCAACGAAAAGTACTCGGCGGCATCGGACGCGGTGCGCAATCAGTACAACCGTGTGCGGGAGAAGGTCGACGACGTGGACTTCGGCGCCATTACCGATCAGGTCCGCGGTTACGTGCGCTCGAACCCGGGGAAGGCTCTGCTGATCTCGGTCGGCGTCGGGTTCCTCGTCGGCCTGCTGCTGCGCCGCGACGACAACGACTAAGGGCTTACGGCCGTCGGCGCTGGTTGCCTACGGTTTGGCTACGTTCGTCGCCCGATCATTCTGTTTTCTCAGATTCCAAGGAGTGATGATGTCCACCACACGAGACAACGATTACGAACGTTCCGCGGCAGGAATGGACTACGACTTCCCGATTCGCGAGAAGGCGTCGAAGCTCGGCAGTGCCCTGGCCGAGAGCGGGCCGGAGGCGCTGTTCGAGGAGATCGAGAACCTGCTGCCGGAGTCGTGGCGCGAGCACATCCGGACGTTCCCGATCACCGCGGTAGTCCTCGGCGTCGGCATCGGTCTCTGGCTCGGCATGAAGAAGGGCGACGAGATCATCGCTGCCGGGACGTCGATGGTCACGGCCGCGGCGATGGAAAATGTCGCCAACATCATGCACGGAGCAGCCGGCAGCGACGAATAGGCAGGCCCCACCGGCGGCGATTATTCTCTCATGACGACTTATTAGGTCTTGCGAAGCGGCCGCGCTCTCCGCACAATGACTCTCGATGGAGACGAGGCCGCTTCCGCTCGGGATCGCTGATCACCGGCATGACTACCTGGCATCGCTGGCCGATGAGGTCCATCGCACCTACTTTTACAAATACCCCTCGCTTCCCGTGCGCTGGGGCCAGCAGATCACGCGCAAGAAACGCCACTCGATCCGCCTCGGTTCGTACAACCACATCACGACCGAGATCCGCATCCACCCGCTCCTCGATTCGCCCGGCATCCCGGCCTTTTTCATCCAGTCGGTGATCCACCACGAGTACCTGCACCACGTCCTCGGCGCGAGCCATAACCGCCGCTTCCACAAAGAGGAGCGCAAGTTCCGCTACTACCGCGAGTCGAAGGAATGGATCCGCCGGCACCTCTGGCTGCTGCTCGGCGTCAAGCGGAATCGCGTGATCGCCATCCCGCCAGCCGAGCCGCTCCCACCGCAGATGGTGCTGTTCTGAGCCGGCACGGCCGGCAGCGTTGGTTGCCCAAGGCTCGGCGGCCATCTTCGTCAGAACTTTTCCACGCTCGAAGCCGCGCGGCTGCGAGGTATCGTCAACGCCGCTGAACCACGGGACGGCGGCTACACTCCCATCGGGAACGTCAGGCTGTAGATATAGCGCCCGCGCGCCACCTGCAACACGATTGACGACCGTTCGGCCGACTGGGTCAGCGCCTGGTTGAGATCCTTGACCGAAGCGACCTCGGCGCCGTTCACGCCGACGATGACGTCACCCTGCGCCAGGCCGACGTTCGCGCTGCGCGAGCCGCGTGCGACCTCGTCGATGACGACCGTGCGGTTCTGGTCGATGACAGTCAGGCCGGCGATCTCCCGGAGAATGCGCAGGCCGAGGTCACCCGGTGCTTCAGAGGGACGGACGGAGATCGACTGGGTCGCACCGTCGCGGGCCACCGTCAACGGAAGCGGCTGCCCGGCGGCGACTGTGGCGGTCAGGGTCGAAAACGCTTCCCGCGAATCGACGGCGCGTCCCGCAACCGCGGTGATGATGTCGCCGGCCTTCAACCCGGCCGCCTGCGCGGGCGAGCCGCTGATGACGCGCGCCACGAGCGCTCCTCGCGACGTGGGCAGCCCGGTGCGCCGAGCCTCCTCAGGCGTGATCGTCGCCGTCACCGCGCCAATCCACGCGCTGTGCACTTGTCCGTAGCGGAGGATGTCCTGAATCACCTTCTTTGCCCGGTCTACGGGAATGGCGAAGCCGATCCCCTGCGCGTTGGCGTAAATCATCGTGTTGATGCCGATCACGCGCCCTTCGATGTTCAGCAGCGGCCCCCCCGAGTTGCCGGGATTGATCGAGGCGTCGGTTTGAATGAAGTCGGTGAACGTGCGGCCGGCCTCTTTCGAAGGCACCGAGCGGCCCAGCGCCGAGACAACGCCGGTCGTCACCGTGCCGCTCAGGCCAAACGGATTGCCGACAGCGATCACCGTCTCGCCGATCTGCAGGTCGGATGACGTGCCGATCGGCGCGGTCAGGAGATTCTTCGCCTCGACACGCAATACCGCCACGTCGCTGTCGGGATCGACCCCGATCAATTTGGCGGGCAGTTGTGTCCCGTCGTTGAAGTTCACGGTGATGCGCGAGGCTCCCTCGACCACGTGGTTGTTCGTGACGATGATCCCCTCGCCGGACCAGACGAAGCCGGAACCGAGCGACTGGGAGGTGTAGCTGCGATCGCGGCCGCCGAAGACACCGAAGGGATCGAAGAACGGATCGAACTCGCGCTGACGGATGGTCGATTCGGTCTGGATGTTGACGACCGCCGGCCCGACATCATGCGCCACGGTAACGATCGGCGTCCGCCGCGCGGCGCTGACCGTCGCCGGAATGGGCGCCCGCTCCTGCCGGGGCTGACGCGCATCAACCGTCTGCGATTCCGCGACCGGCTTGCAGGCGAGACTGACGAGAATGAGGACGAGGATGAGGCGGAGTTGCTTCATGTGGGAATGATACGTGCGTCGACCGCGCCAGGTTCCCAGGTTGCCCGCAAGCAGGTCGGGCTACTGCCCGATCGACACTTATTTCCTTCCGCACTCGCCGCATCCGCAGAACGCGCGCAGGCTGTCGTAGGTCCAGATCCCGTAGGTGTGCCCGTCCCCCCAGTTCGGCTGGAGGGCGTAGTTGCCGACGGGAATGACGCTTTGGATCTGAAATGATGCCGGGCTGTAGCGGGGCGGGGGGCCGGCGGACATGCGGCCGAAAAGATCGGGCTCGCCCGAGCAGGCGGCGCAGGGACAGGCGCGGCGAAGGGCTTCGAGCGGATAGTATGATTCGTGGCCGTCGTCCCAGACGACTGCGAGCAGATCACCGACAACCTGGTACGACGCGGGGCGCATGCCGACTTATAAGCTCACGATCGAGTACGAAGGAACGCGGTACTCGGGATGGCAGGCGCAGGGTAACACGCCAAAAACGATCCAGGGCCACCTGCTTCGCGCGGCCTCACAGGTGATCGGCGAGGTCGATATCGGGGGCGCCGGACGGACGGATGCCGGCGTCCATGCGGCGGCGCAGGTCGCCCATCTCCGAGCGCACAAAGCGGTCGATCCGCTCGTGCTTTCGCGCAAGATCAACGATCTCTTGCCGCACGACATCAGCATCGTGGCGGCCTCTCGGGCGAACGACCGTTTCCACGCCCGCCACGACGCCACTTCGCGCGTCTACCTCTACCAGATCGCCACCCGGCGCACCGCCTTTGCCAAACCATTTGTCTGGTGGATCAAAGACCGCCTCGACCTCGGCGCCATCATGCGCGCCGCCAGTCTGCTCGAAGGAAGACACGACTTCAGCGCCTTCAGCGACCGCCGTCTCAAGGAGGAGGACTCCCGCATCGTGGTCGTCACGCGATGCGAAGCGGCGGCCAGCGGCGACCTGATTCTCGTCCGCATCGAGGCATCGCATTTTCTCTGGAAGATGGTGCGGAAGCTGATCGCGTTTCTGGTCGAGATCGGGCGCGGCAATGCCACGCCGCAAGAGCTTGCGGCAAGACTGGATGCCAATGCGCCCAACGTCGAGCCGACGGCGCCGCCCTCCGGGCTCTTTCTCGAGGCAGTTCTCTATCCAGGCGAGACGTTCGATCGCCCCTTACAACCGATCGTACCGGTCATCAAGCGATGAGCGAGCGCGATCTGATCGCTCGCATCCGCGAGCTCTTCCCGCGCGCCGGCGACGACGCGGCCGTCATCGGCACGCAGGTGATCACCAATGACGTCCTGGTCGAAAACGTCGATTTCACGCGCGACACACCACCGCGGCTCGTGGCACGCAAGAGCCTCGTCGTCAACCTCTCCGACATTGCGGCGATGGGAGGACGGCCGCGGTACGCCATCGTCGCAATCGGGTCTCCCGACGAGGCGCTCGCCACGACGCTCATCGAAGAGCTTGCGCTGGCGGCACGAGAGGACGACGTTGAGATTGTCGGCGGCGACCTCTCGCGTTCGGAGCGAGTGTTCGTATCGATCACAATGATCGGCGAGGCAGCGCAGCCGATTCTTCGAAGCGGCGCCAGACCGGGCGACCGCGTCTACCTCAGCCGGCCCATCGGCGGCTCTGCGGCCGGCCTGGCGTTCCTGCAGCGCGGGACAGAAGCCGCCGACTACGCCGAACGGGAGTTCATCGAGTCGGCCAAGCGCCGCCACCTCGAGCCGGAGGCTGAGGTGGCGCTGGGAATGAAGCTCGTTGGCATCGCCACGAGTTGCATCGACGTCTCCGATGGGCTCTCGACCGACCTGCACCACCTCTGCGATGCCTCGGACGCCGGCGCCGCAATCGAGATCGAACGCATCCCGGTCTTTCCCGACCTCCCGCGCTACGGTCCGCGGCTTGGCATCAACGTTCGCGAGGCGGTGATGCGCGGCGGCGAGGAGTACGCGCTCCTTTTCACGTCATCGCTGCGCGAATCGGAGCTGAGTGGCCGCACCGGCAGGCCGGTCTACGCGATCGGGCGCATCACGAAGGAGCGTGGCGTCCGCATCAACGGCGAGATCCTCGAGCCTGGCGGTTTCGATCACTTCGCGTGAGACGACCGCGCCAGATTGGACGCCACCGCACAGAGGAAGGCGCCGACGCCGAGGGTGGTGCGGACGGCGTGAGCGCGCGACCAGTTCTTCGCCAGCGATATCGAGCGGTCGCTCGGGTAGTCGGTCGGGGCCTGGCCTTCCAGTTCTTTGTTGATCGGCACCGTGACCATGATCGTGGCGGCGAGCACGCCGGCCAGGCCGATCGCGGCAGCGGCATCGAGAACGCGCTTGAGAGGCTTCACGCCGCGCGAGCCGACGGCGAGCGTGACGGCCGTCCCCAACGCCACAGGACCGATGGCGTTGAAGTAATTGGTGACGTCGGCGAATGCCTCGATGGCGCGGGAGTGATGATCGGAGTGCCGCGGCAACTCATTCTGCCAGCCAGGAACGAGAGCCTGCTCGCCGAAGCCAAGAGATCCCGCCAAGAGACCCGAGGCGGTCAGGTTCACGAAACGGAGAAGAGACTCGAGCGTCTGATTCATCGTTGGGCGTCTTCCAACTGTTTGATGCGCGTCACGATATCGCGATAGTTGGTATTCAAACCATATACCTCCACGAACGCCTTCTGGGCATTGTCCGTGTCGCCGACCTCCACGTAGGCGGATCCGAGGTCGTAGAGCAATCCGACGTGCTCCTCGGGCGTGATCTCCGGCATCTCCAGACCTTTGCGGTACCACTTGATGGCAAGCTGGGGCATACCCTTCTCGAGGAAGCAGAGACCGAGCATCGAAGCGCATTCGACGGCGCGCTTCGGATCCTTGGAGGCGAGCTGAAACTCGCCGATCGCTTCATCGATCAGACCCATCTCCTTGTACGCGATGCCGAGGTTGTAGTGCGTGTCGTAATCCTCGGAATCGAGTTGCTGCTCGACGCCCTTTTTGAACTCCTTGAAGATCTCCTCGAGCGATTGCTCCTCCTCACTGAGAGAGACCTCCTCCGATTCTTCCTCCAGCTCCGACTCCAATTCAGCGGCTAGATCGAAGAAATCGTCCTCGTCGGCAAAGAGGTTCTCCTCGTGAACTGCAGGCGGCGGGGGCGGTGCGGCGGCGCGGGGAGGCGGAGGCGGGGGAGGCGCCGGGATCGAAAAGTCATCGTCGTCGTCGGGAAGAGCGGAGAGAAGCTCGCTCTCGATTTCGTCGCGCGAGAGGCCCGCCGGCGCGAAAGCATCCGTGGCCGGTTTGGATGAGGGCGCCGCGGCGGCTTCGAAGCGGGCGCGGCGCTCCTCGATTGTGGCGTTACCAGGAAAGCGAGAGCCGAGCGCGCCGAGTTTTTCGCGCGCCTCATCGAACAGCTCCTGCTCGATATAGAAATCGAGCTCGCGAAGCTCCTCAGCCGAGGGCGCGTCGGCAAACGCGGACGGCTCGTCTCCGAAAACCGGCTGCTCGGCCGGCGATTCGAACGAGAACTCCTCGGAGGCCGAACCGGTCTCGAACTCGAGAATGGGTTCGAGGACAGGTTCGGGCTCAAGCTCGAGAACAGGTTCCGGCTCGAGCTCGAGGACAGGTTCGGGTTCGAGCTCGAGAACGGGTTCCGGTTCGAGCTCGAGAACAGGTTCCGGCTCGCGTTCCACCGCCGGCTTCGGCTCCGGCTCGAACGAAGGCAACTCGAATGACGGCTCCGGCTCCGTGACATCGAACGAAAACGCGGACTCGCTCTCTTGGGCAGGAGTGGCGAGCTCCGGCGTTTCCGAGTCGAGATCGAAGCTCAACTCTTCGGCGACCTCCTCGGGGGTGGGCATGGCGCGCTCCACCGTCGGTGGACTCGTCGCTGCCGCTGCCGGCTTTGGAGCGTCGGGCTCGAGCACATGGCCGCGCGTCGCGAATTCACCGCGAACGCTTTCGGCGGTCGAGTCGTCACCCCTTTCGCGCAGAACGCTGATGTATTGCTTTGCCGCCGCGCGAGCACCTTCGACATCGGCTTCGTCCAGCAGGATCCGATAGAGCTTCTCGTGCGCGGCCAGATGCTTCGGCGCGCGATCGATGACGGCGCGCAAGTGCTCCGTGGCCTTCTCGGCGAGGCCGTACTTGGCGAAGACCTCCGCTTCCGTGATGTGTTCGGTGATGAAGTCCAGATCCTCGCCGCCATCGACCTGGTCAAGATCGGCCGCCGCCAATTCCACCGCTGACTGGAGGCGCGACTGCGTTGGGGAAGCCGGCGGCAGCGGCGGTGCCGCGGCGGGAGCAGGCGGCGGCGGTTCGAAGTTGCTGCTGAGATCGAGCTCCAGCGGCTCCGAGGAATCGAGGTCGAATGAGATCGAAGGACCTTCGTCAAAGGAATCGAAGGTCGGTACAGGCTCTTCGATCTCCATCGACAGCGGGGCCATGGGGATTTCGCTGGCCGCTTTTGGCCGCACCGGCATCGTGTCGACACCGCCCATCTGGCTGCGAACGAACTGGAGCTTCGTTCGGTGCTGAGCGTTCTGAGGCTCGCGCTGGATGAGTTTCTCCAGAACCTCGGCTGCCTTCTCGTAGTGTCCCTTAGACACATGCGCCTCGGCGAGGCTGCTCATCGACGAGAGGATGTTCGTCTCTTCATTCAGCCGGGAGTAGACGGCCACCAGGCGCTCCAGGGTGGGCGTGTGCCCGGCATCGACGCGAAGGAGCCGGTTCAGCGTCTCCACGGCGGCACCGCGCTCGCCCCGGCCGAGGGCCTTCTCGACGACAGGCGTGAGCATCTCGAGCGCGCCATCGGTGTTGCCGATGCGAACGTAGAGGTCGGCCAGAGCCTCGCGCACACCGGCATCGTTGGCGTCGCGCGAGAGGGCGCGTTCGAGAGCGGAGCGAGCCCCCGGCGTGTCGCCTTTCGCCATCAGAACGCGGCCGTAGATCGCCAGGAGGCGAGGGTTGTCCGCGGACGACTCGATCGACGTCTGCACGATCTGAATGGCGTTGTCGTAGTCCTTCGCTTCGAGGAGGGCGGTGACGAGAGACTCGACGAGCTCGATGTTGCCGGCGTCGATCTTCAGCGCCTTCTTGAAGACCTGCACCGCTTCGTCGAGCATGCTCCGCTTGAGCAGCATGCGGCCGACGCGGTCGTACTCCTTGAGCGCCTCTTTCGTCTGATTGTTCTGCGAGTAGAGGTCGGCGAGCTTGACGTGAACGTTGATCGAGTTCGGGTCGAGCTCGGAGATCTTGCGGTAAATGGCGAGCGCGTTCCCGGGATCGCCGTGCTTGAGGTAGTAGTCGGCGAGAACCTGGTACTGGCTCTTTGCTTCCATCGCAAGGCCCTGCTTGCCGTAGAGGTCGGCGAGCTTGGCGTAGATGTCGAGCTTGGATGGGTCGAGCTTGTTGATCTTCTTGTAGATCGCGATCGCTTTGAGGAAGAAGCCGTCGCGCGAATAGTGATCGGCGATTCGGGAGAAGACCTTGACCGCCTCGTCGTTGCGGTTGATGCGCACCCAGAGATCGCCGATGCGATTCAGGGTATTGACATCACTGGGGTTATCGTCGAGAAGGCGCTCGTATTCCTTGATCGCCGGCTCGATCTTCCCCTTCGCAACCAGCTTCTCAGCGCTGGCGATGATCTTATCGCGTTGGATCGCCATCGGCTCCGTTCCGCACGAACAGCAACATCGGCTCGTCCACCCCTTCGAACGATCTGCGGTGAATCGGCGAAGGGCCGTAGAGCTTCAGCGCCGCCTGATGCCCCTCCGTCGCGTACCCCCGATTATGTCGAAAATCGTAAACAGGGTAGAGGTCATGATACGACTCCATCAACAAATCGCGGTAGACCTTCGCGACGATGGAGGCCGCGGCGATGGAGACGCTCCGGCGATCACCCCCGATCAGCGGGACCTGCGGCAGGTCCATGTCGATGGTCACGGCGTCGAGAAGGAGTATGTCCGGGCGGACCGCCAGATTCTCGACCGCTTCGATCATGGCCAGCTTGCTTGCGCGAAGGATGTTGATGGCGTCGATGGTCTGCGGCTCGATGACGCCAACGGCGGCGGCCCGGGCGCGCCGAAGGATCAGACGGCAGACGTCGATGCGGTCTTCGCGGTCGACGAGCTTGGAATCGTTGACGCCGACCAGGGTAGGTTCCGAGTCGAGGATGACACAGGCGGCAACGACCGGCCCGGCCAGACAGCCGCGGCCGACCTCGTCCGTTCCGGCGATGGCCCGGAAACCAGAATCGCGGAGTCGGCGCTCGATCGCCGACATTTCAGCGATACGCGCCAACTCCGCGAAGAGGTTCCTGACCAGCCGTTCGGCCGGCTTTGGTTTACCGTTTGCGCTTTTCTTCGATGCGGGCGGCTTTGCCCCTGAGATCCCGGAGGTAGTAGAGCTTCGCGCGGCGGACCCGGCCATGGCGTTCAACCTCGATGCGATCGATGCTTGGTGAGTTCAGAGGGAACATACGCTCTACACCGATTCCGCCCGAGATTTTACGGACGGTGAACATCTGCCGCGTGCCGCCGCCTTTGCGGGAGATCACGAGACCCTGAAAAATCTGGATGCGTTCCTTGTCGCCTTCTTTGACCTTCACGTGGACTTTGACCGTATCTCCCGGAGCAAAGTTCGGGATGTCGGTCCGCGCCTCACGCGATTCGACGAGTTTCATGAAATCCTGAGCCATGATGACAACCTTCCTGTTGTTTCTGAAGCGAGCCCGCAAGGATCGCCGATTTGCTGCGTTTAGGCAAGACGCCGGGACGGACGGCAGGGCTGATCGCCCAGGGCTCCGTCAGCAATAGCGAACAAACTCTGCCGCGGAGACTCCTTGAACGGCAGAGAGGTCGGAGTCATTCCTCCCGAATCCGCGCCAGCATGGCCTGCGCTTCATCGTCGAGCTGCACCGACTCCAGAAGGTCGGGCCGTTTCTTCAGTGTGGCCCGTAAGGCCTGTTCTTTCCGCCACTTACGAATCTTCTCGTGATGCCCGGAGAGAAGCACGTCGGGAACGCGCATCCCCCGCAGCTCCTCGGGGCGGGTGTAGTGGGGGTAATCGAGCAGGCCCCGGAAGAACGAGTCCTCCTCAACCGAGCTGCTGTTGCCGACGACGCCCTCGATCATCCGGCCGACGGCATCGGCGATCAGCATGGCTGGCAGCTCACCGCCCGAGACGACAAAATCACCGATGGAGATCTCGTCCGGCCCGAGCGCCTCGCGGATGCGCTCGTCGAACCCCTCGTACCGGCCGCAGAGGATCACCAGCCATTCCCGCGACGCCAACTCACGCGCGACCGTCTGCGTGAAAATGCGCCCCTGGGGTGAGGTCATGAGAACGTGTCCGCCGCCGATCGCCTCGACGCAGCGAAGCACGGGCTCGGCCAGCATCACCATGCCCGGCCCGCCGCCATAGGCTTCATCGTCGGTCGAGCGATGCTTGTCGGTCGCGTAGTCGCGAAGGTCCCAGACGCGAACGTCGAGCAGCCCCTGCTTGACGCCGCGCGCGATAACGCCCTCGGCCAGCAGCGGCTCGAACATCTTCGGGAAGATCGTGACGAAGTCGATTCGCAAGGTAACCCCTCAGAGATCTTCGAGCCCTTTCGGCAGGTTGACCGCGATCGTCTTCGCTTCAAGGTCCACTTTGGTGCAGATCTCCGCGGCAAACGGTACGTCGAAACGCCGCCGTGGTCCGTCGACGACGAGCAGCAGTCCGCCGGCCGTCTCCTCAACCTCGACTACCTTTCCCCGCTCTTGACCGTCGGCATCGACGAGAGTGAGCCCCACCAGGTCGTGGAGAAAGTACTCATCCGCATCGAGCTTGCGCGCATCTTCTTCGGGAATCTCGACGGTCCAGTTCTGGAGCGTTTGAACATCCTCGGGTGATTCGATGCCTGAGAACTTCACGAGCGCGCGGCCGGCGTGTGTGCGCACGCTCTCGATAGTGATGTCGCGCGTCTGACTCTGATCCGGCGAGACGAGGGTCACGGCGTGAAGTTCCGCGAAGCGGTCGGGCGAATCGGACCACACTTCGATGCTCGCTTCGCCGCGGACTCCGTGCGCCTTGCGGAGAATGCCGAGGGCGATGCGGTCGCCGGCCATTTGATTGCGAGGGGGCCTCAGTCGACGATGTCGAGCGTGTAGCGGCGGCGTGTTTTCTGGCTGGCCGCGGAAAGCACGGTGCGCATGGCGCGCGCTGTCCGTCCCTGGCGTCCAATCACCTTGCCGAGGTCGTTCGAAGCGACCTCCAGCTCGACGATGGTCTGATCGCCGCGGTCGTAGACACGCGTGTTCACGGCCTCGGCGTCATCGACGAGCGACTTGGCGAGAAACTCGATCAGCTCTTCCATGCCTGCACTTCCACGCTGCGAGATTACGCGGTTTTGTTCTTTTTCAGCAGCGACTTGACCGTCGGCGAGAGCTGGGCACCCTTGCTCACCCAGTAGTCGACACGGGCGCGGTCGATCTTGACGTCGGCTGGGTTCTTCTTGGGGTCGTAGTGACCGATCTGTTCTACCGTCGCGTTGCTGGGGGTCTTGAGCGAGTCGGAAACGACGACGCGATAGAACGGCGAGTGGGTCGCGCCTTGACGGCGCAGGCGAATCTTCAACATGTCGTGTGATGCTCCTTGACTGAATAGGGCCGGCAATCCTACCGAACCGGGGCGTGAAACCGCAATGGGTAGGCTGTCATTCCGAGACGGATAGGTCTCGGGGTCTCACGGTCTCGGGGTGTTCGAGGGAAAGGGGGCCGTACTGCCGCCACACCGCGAGACCGCGCAACCGCGAGATCCCGAGACCCACTACCCCATCAACCCCGGCGGCATCCCCTTCATCATCTTGCCGAACTTCCGGGCGCCGAAGCCTTTGGAGAAGCTCCGCATCATCTTCTTCATCTGCAGGTATTGCTTCAGAAGTTGATTGATCTGCTGGACCGAGGTCCCGGAGCCTTTGGCGATGCGCTTCTTCCGCTTGCCGTCGATGACCTGGGGGAACTCGCGCTCTTTCTTGGTCATCGAGTCGAGGATGGCCTGCATCCGCACGATGGCCTTCTCGTCGATATCCTCCTCGCTGACCTTGCCGGCGCCGGGAAGCATGTTGACCAGCGAGGAGAGCGGTCCCATTTTCTTGACCTGCTGGAGCTGCGCGCGAAGGTCTTCGAGGGTGAACTTGTCTTTGGCAACGCGATGGGCGAGACGTTCGGCTTCCTTCCGGTCGATTTCCGTCTCGACCTTCTCGATGAGCGAGAGCACATCGCCCATGCCGAGGATCCGCGAGGCCATCCGGTCGGGGTGGAAGACATCGAGGTCGGCGTACTTTTCGCCGACACCAACCAGCTTGATCGGGCGATTGACGACTGACTTGATGGAGAGAGCAGCGCCGCCGCGTGCATCGCCATCCAGCTTCGTCAGGACGATGCCGGTCACGCCGAGGCGATCGTCGAACTCCTTGGCCGACTTGACCGCGTCCTGGCCGGTCATGGCATCGGCGACGAAGAGGATCTCGCTCGGACGGGTGTCGCGCTTGATGGTGTCGAGCTCCGCCATCAGCTCGGCGTCGATGTGCAGCCGGCCGGCGGTGTCGAGGATGACCGTGTCGTAGAGGAGGGTCCTGGCGTCGGTCACGGCGCGGCGCGCGATCGAGAGCGGGTCACGGTCGTCGCCGATCTCGAAGAAGGGAACCTTGACGTTGTTGGCGACGATGCGGAGCTGTTCGATGGCCGCCGGACGGTAGACGTCGCACGGCACGAGCAGCGGACGGCGTCCGCGGTTGCGGAGGTGGAGCGCCAGCTTGCCTGAGGTCGTCGTCTTGCCGGAGCCCTGAAGGCCGACCATCATCACGACTGCCGGAGAGCCGACCAGGGCCAGGCCGACTTCGTTGCCGCCGAGGAGCTCCTGAAGCTCATCGCGAACGACCTTCGTCACCTGCTGGGCGGGCGAGAAGGCGGTCAGGACGTCCTGGCCGACCGCTTTTTCCCGGACGCGATTGGTGAATTCCTTGACGACTTTGAAGTGCACGTCGGCCTCGAGCAGCGCGACGCGGATTTCCTTGAGCGAGTTGTCGATGTGCCACTCGTTGAGGGCGGCCTCGCCGCGCAGGGTCTTGAAGACCCGATCCATCTTGTCCTGCAGGTTGTCGAACATGCGGAACTAGAAACGCGCCGGGTGCCGTGTCATTCCAGAAATTGGCCCTCCCGACCCGGCGTTCTCACCGTCGTGGCCTCGCTGGCACAGCGGCTTCCCGACAACGTACCCGGCGACTTTTTCGTCGACGACACCTGCATCGATTGCGATGCCTGCCGCATCTTCGCGCCGGCTGTATTCAGCGACAAAGGCGATCAGTCGGCGGTCTACCACCAGCCCGAGACAGACGAGGAGCTTCTGGCAGCGCAGAAGGCGCTGATCTCGTGCCCGACGGCGTCGATCGGGTCGTTGAAAAAGTCCGACATGCGTCCCGCGCTGGCTGCCTTGCCCGAGCGGATTGACGATGACGTCTACCGCTGCGGCTACGCCTCGGAGTCCTCGTTCGGCGCGATCAGCTATCTGCTTCGCCGTCCCTCGGGAAACATCCTCATCGACTCGCCGCGCTTCTCCGGACCGCTGGTGAAGAACATCGCGGCGATGGGCGGCGCGTCGCGGATGCTGCTCACGCATCAGGACGACGTCGCCGATCATGCCCGCTTCGCGGAGCGCTTCGGCTGCCAGCGCGTTCTCCATCGCGACGACGTTCACCCCCGCACCGCGGCCATCGAGCTGCAGCCCTCCGGCCGCGAGTTCGTCGTGCTGGGTGACGATCTGCTCATGATCCCGGCCCCTGGACACACGAAAGGCCACGCGGTCTTCCTCGATCGCGATCGGTACCTCTTCACAGGCGATCACCTGGCCTGGAGCGAGAGCCGAGGCCATCTCTATGCCTTTCGCAGAGCCTGCTGGTACTCGTGGACGGAGCAGATCAAGTCGATGGAACGCCTGCTCGACTATCGCTTCGAATGGGTCCTCCCCGGACACGGCCGCCCGATACATCTCGATGCGGCGGCGATGCACGCCAGTCTGGAGCAGTGCGTGGCGTGGATGAAGAAGCAGTAGGTACGTAGGTCGGACTCTCCAGTCCGACCGGGCGCGAATAACGACGCGTCCTGAAACGTTCGCCCGCGCGGAACCGGTCGGACTGGAGAGTCCGACCTACGTTCGATCCGTATCAGGTACATCCATTGCTCTTCCCCCCTGAGCGATGAGCAAGACCTTCACTCTCTTCAAGCAGGCGTTCAGCGAATTCGGCCGGCACAAGGCCCCTCGGCTTGGTGCGGCGCTGGCTTACTACACGATCTTTTCGCTCGCGCCGCTGTTGCTGATCGTCGTCGCCATCGCCGGCCTCGCCTTCGGGCATGACGCAGCGCAGAACAAGATCTTCGAGCAACTCCGAGGCGTACTCGGCCCCGCCAGCGCAACCGCGGTACAGGAGTTGGTGAAGGGCGCTGCGAAACCGAGAAGCGGAACGGCGGCCACGATCATCGGCGTCCTCACGCTGATCCTCGGTGCGTCAGGCGTCTTCGGTCAGCTCGAGGATGCGCTCAACACGATCTGGGATGTCGAGCCCAAACGAGGCGGCATCATGACTCTGCTCAAGGATCGCTTTCTCTCGTTTGCGATGGTCATCGGCACCGGCTTTCTGCTGCTTGTATCGCTCGTGATCGATACGGCCATGGCGGCCATGGGCAAGTACGCGGCCGGTCATTTGCCGGGCGGCGCGGCGCTGTGGAACCTCGTGGAACTGCTCTTCTCCTTCGGCGTGATCACCGTGCTCATGGCCATGATCTTCCGTGTTCTGCCGGAGCTGAAGATCGAGTGGCGCGACGTCTGGCTGGGCGCGTTGCTGACGTCGCTGCTCTTCGCCCTCGGCAAGTTCGGGCTCGGCATCTACTTCGCCAAAAGCGCCGTCGGTTCAACGTTTGGCGCCGCGGGCTCCCTCGTGATCGTCCTTCTCTGGGTCTACTACTCGTCGCAGATCCTGCTCTTCGGCGCCGAGTTCACGCAGGTCTACGCCCGCTCCCACGGCAGCCTGCGGCAGGAATCGAAATCGAAGAGTGTAAAGCCGGCTCCTTTGGCAACAGCGCCGACTGAGCACAAAGCAGCACCCGCCTCGGGCGGCGCGGGCAAGCTGGCTGTCGGAGGGTTGGTGGGCTTGCTGGCCGGCGCGCTGCTCGGCTTCGCCAGCGCAGCGATTCTCGTGATGAAATCGGCGAAGAAGTTGCTGACCCCTTAGATCGAGCCGCGCCTCAATCTTCGCGCGCAGCGACCGCCAGCAATCCGATGCCGATGACGATCGCCACGGCGCCGGCAGCAAGCCAGGGGAGGTTCGATTTCGCGTTCTTCGCGCCGCGCTTGAGCGACCGCACCATCTCGTAGCGCTGCCTGTTCGCGCGGCCGTCGAGCTCCAACACGCTCCCTTTCACGC
>DATLWH010000466.1:0-3604 GCA_035576505.1 Thermoanaerobaculia bacterium
CGAGGGCGCGAATGGCGTGAATGAGCCGTTTGCCGGCCGACGCCCCCTTCGCCACGACCGCGTTGAAGGCGCTCTTCAGCTGTTCGCGGTCGCTGGCGGTCAGTTCCTTTGCCGTGAAGGCGAGGATCGGTATGCGCGAGGTGGCCTTGCGCTGTCTCAGCTGCGCAGCCACTTCGAAACCGCTCATCCCCGGCATGGCCAGGTCGAGAATGATCACGTCGGGCGCGCTCGATTCCGCCCGTTGCAGCCCGTCGGCGCCGGAGAAGGCCTTCTCGATCTGATACCCCTGGTTGCTCAGCTCCGCCTCGAGCATGTCGTGGACGCTGACGTCGTCGTCGATGAGCAGCAGGCGCGGCCGTTTCGGCGCCGCGGTACGGACTGTGATCTCGCGCAGCCGGCGCATCAGGCGCGTCCAATCGACCGGTTTCACAAAGTAGTCGTCGGCGCCGAAGGCGAGGCCGAGCTCGCGGTTGTCGATCATCGATACGATGATGACCGGCAGACTCGCTGTCGTGGCGTCGGACTTCAACGCCCGCAGCACATCCCATCCCTGCGCACCCGGCAGCACGATGTCGAGCGTGATCGCAACGGGACGGATCGTGCGGGCCAGACGGAGAGCTTCATCGCCGTTGCGCGCGCGGATCGGCACGTAGGCGGCGGCCTGCAGATAGGCGGCCAGCGTCGCGTAGGCCTGATCCTCGTCTTCTACAACGAGCACGCGCTCTCCGGGCGGGATCACGGTACCGTCGACATTGATGATCGGGCTTGGAATGGTTGTACCGGCGAAATGGACTGGGAGCGTGAAGGTGAACGTGCTCCCCTTCCCGATCTCGCTGGCGACGGAGAGCGTTCCATTCTGCAACTCGACGAACTTCCGCACGAGCGAGAGACCGAGGCCGGTCCCGCCGTATTGACGATTCAATGTGCCGTCAACCTGACGGAACTCTTCGAAGATCAGCCCCAGGTTCTCCTGCGCGATCCCGATGCCGGTATCGACGACATCGATGCGGATCGACTCCGGCCGGTCGTCCGTGGCTTCGAGGTGGTGGGCGCGAATCGTGACGATGGAGTCGCTCGGCGAAAACTTCACGCCATTCGACAGAAGGTTGTAGAGAATCTGCTTGAACTTGGCCTGATCCGTTTCGATCGCGGTCACACCCGGACCAATCTCCACGGCGAAGGTGATGGCCTTGCGGGTGGACATGCCCCGCATAACCTGGCAAACGCTCTCGATCGCGCTCCGGACCGGGAACGTCTCCGGCAACAGCTCCATCTTGCCGGCTTCGACCTTCGAGAGATCGAGGATGTCGTTGATGATCTCGAGAAGGTGCTTGCCGGAGCTGAGGATCGAGCGGATGAACGTAACGGACTTGGCGTCGATCTGAGTCTCCAGCCTCTCGATGAGAATCTCGGAGAAGCCGATGATGGCATTCATCGGCGTCCGCAGCTCGTGGCTCATGTTGGCCAGAAAGCGGCTCTTGGCCTGATTCGCCTCTTCCGCTTCGCGGTTCTTGAGCTGCAACTCGCGCAGAATGCGCGCTTTGGAGATCGCCGAAATGGCGTGCTCGCGCACGCGGGCAAGCTTGCGCAGATCGCTGCGGCTGAAGGCGTCCGCGTCGCTGAAGTTGTCGAACACCAGAAAACCCTCGACACGCCCGCCAAGCGATACCTCCATCGCCAGCATCGATTTCGGAACAGGCAGATGTTTGGTCTGGTCACTCCCTGCCAGCTCCGAGAACACCTCGCCTTTGACGAGATAGACCCCTTCTTCGAGCAGTTCCGCCCGCTCGGAGTAGCGCCGCGTGACCTGCTCGGGGGTAAGCCGCACGTCTCGCAAAGCGCCCACGTCGTGGCCGAGAGCGGCCACGACGTCCGTCTGGCGCCGCTCGTGGTCGAACTGGAGGAAGACCGACGCGTCAGCCTGCGGAAAGAGCTTCATTCCCTGCTCGAGAAGGCTGCGTAGCACGTTCTCGAGAACCAGCTCGCGGTTAATGATCTCGACCATCTTGTCGAGCGCTTCCAGCTCGTGTGTGCGCGCGGAGACGATCGCCTCGAGCTCGCGGTTCCTCCGTTCGAGACGGCGTACGCGAAGGCGATTTGCAAGACTGGCGATGGCTACCGTGAGCGCCAGGTATGCGATGAGCGCCCACCAGCGCAGCCACCACGGCGGCATGACCGAGAACTCGTACAGCTCCGGCAACGACCAGACCCCGTCGCTGTTCCGAGCCATGACGGCGAAGCGATACCGTTTGGGGAAAAAGTAGGCCGGCAGATTGGTGTACCGGATCTTGGCGTCAGGACGCGTCGACGACCAGCCGCTGTCGTAGCCGAAGAGGCACGTGCGATAGACGATGAGCGACTCGTCGCGGAACGTCAGCGCGGCGTAGGCGATCGAGATCTCGTTGTTGCCGTTTCTGTCTTCGTGGAAGGCGATGTCGCGGAATCGGACGACGGGCGGCTCCGCGTTCGGCTCGCGCAACGCCGGGTTGAAGATGGACAGGCCGCGCGGAGTGGCGAAGTAAACGCGTCCGTCGCCGCCAACGGCGAGCGGGTCATACGCCCAGGCCTCGTCGTCGATGAGACCGTTCGCCTTCGAGACTTTCGTGCGAATGTGAAAGTCGTGCAGATCGACTTCTGCCAGTCCCGCGTTCTGACTGACCCACACCGACTGCCCGTTCGGCGACGGCATGAGCCCGGCCACTACGCTGCCACCGAGCGACGAAACCGGGAGGGTGGCAACGGTATGGAGTGGCTTGGTGTCGAGAATTGCCAGACCATCCGCCGTGCCGCTCCATAGTTTGCCTCCCGCCCAGAGCAGGACACGAACGGAGTCGGTCCGTGCGCCGGTCGCGTGCGACCATGCCGGTATGAAGAACCGGATCACTTCTCCGGGATGCATGCCCGCTGGATTGAACGGTGCGATGCTGCGGAGCAGGCCGCTGTCGGGTGTGCCGGCCCAGACATAGCCATCGTCGTCGACCGCCACCGCGCTTGATCCCGCCGGAGGAAGCCCTGCCCGTGTTCCGAATGTAAACCACTGACCAGCGGCAAGACAGTTGATGCCGTGAATGCCGGCGAGCCAGATCGTTTCGGTGCCGCGGATTGTGAACGGTTGCACGAGGTAGGTCGTGTCCACCGGATACGAGGTGTTGACGGCGGCCACTCCGGCGATCGTGATGTTTGTTCGCGTCGATCCGGTCATCATCGGCGGCGCTTCGTTGACCGTGGAGAGACAGTTGACACCGCCAACCGTACCGATCCAGATACGTCCTTCGGCGTCGCGGGCAAGCGAATAGACGGAATTGCTGAGCAACCCTTCGCTCACCCGCAGCACCGTTCTCGCCTTGCCAGGCGGGAACAAAGCCAGTCCGCCGCCAGTGCCGGCGAGCATCAGGTTCGACCACGGTCCGGGCGCGGTTCCTTCCGGTGCCAGCACGCAGAATGCGCTCGGATCGGGGAGTGCAGGCTGCTCGCCGGCGTGGGAGCGGCCGGTCAGGGCCTCGAAGGCGCGGTAGTCCTTCCGGAGCCTCGACACACCGCCGTTCTGTGCGAACCAGATGTTCCCCTCCCGGTCTTCATACAGTGACCAGAGCGTGTCGCCGAG
>DATLWH010000467.1:0-4768 GCA_035576505.1 Thermoanaerobaculia bacterium
ACGATGACGTCGTCTCTCAGGATCTGCGCGAAGGCGGCCGCGTTGTGGTCTGCGAGCGAGCGGTTGGAGGCAGCCCGCGAGTCGCGAATGATCGTTTCATCCCGCGGCGTCGAGACCAGCGCGATCCGATCGCCGCGCGGGCTGAGCGCGATTCGCGTGAGTCCCTGCAACTCGGGATTGTCGAATTCGGCGACCGGTCTCCATTCATCAGGATGCGCGGGATTCCACTCGTAGATCGTGTGCGCGGATGTCATCAGCACGGTTCCCCGCGATGTCCAGACGTGGCTTCCGGAGGTGGTGAACGGGATCGGCGCGAGGGTCGTGACGTGACTGTCGTCGATATTGAGCTGTCGCAGATAGAGCTTCCTGGGCAGAGCGTTCTTCGCCGCCTCCCCTGCCGGCGTGGGAAAGGGCTCGGCCGCGGCGAACGTCACCGCCCGCTTGTCCGGAACGCGGACCGGTCCGGTGACCGCGCCGATGGCCATCGTATCGAGCGCCTTCGTCGTGGCGTCATAGATCACGATGCGGCGCTGCTTGTCGTTCATGAAGAGCACCCAGGTGCGCTCGTCGAAGCGGGCGAAGTAGCCGGCATCCTTCGTCTCCGTAAGGGCGACGTCCTGTTTCGAACCGTCATGAAGCCAGACCTGCCCGTCGCGCAACAGCATGAGCGAGCCGTCTGCTGCCGGAGTTGGACTGAACCCGAGAGCGGCCGGAACCAGGGTCGAGGTGCCACTGGCGAAGTCGTGGATCACCGCCTGCACGGCATGCCCTGTCTCATCCAATACCGCCACCTGCGAGGTGAACACGAGGTGCTCTCCATCGGGAAAAAAGGCCGGCTGGTTATCGTAGCCAGGGTGGTTCGAAATGTTGACGAGCTTCGAGACGGCGAAGCGGCCGCTCGACATGTCCAGTCTCCCGGCCCAGACCTCGGAATCATTGATCTGCGCCGTGAGCGCCGCTGCTGATCCGAGGAACAGGAGGGAGAGAGCCATCTGACGCATGCCGCGATCGTATCAAGGGAAGATCGCATTGAGAGAGCGACGCCGGTACTCCCGAGGTTTTCGCGGAAGACGTCGAGGTCTTCCGGATAAGACCCTGGATGACACGCGGTGTTGATAAGGTCTTCCCGGAAGAGGTCGGGATGAGGCCGAGGACATCGAAGGGTCTTCCCGGAAGACGTCGATGACACCACGTGATCTTCACGACGTCTTCGGCGAAGACGTGAGCGTTGCCGGCGGCGATCCGGAGGTCTTCCCGTGAAGAGCGCCGCGTCTTCCGGCAAGACGTCGACCCCTCGGCGGAAGACATTGGGAACACTCGCTGCTATCCAGACGTCTTCCGGGAAGAAGTGAGCGATACATTTTCCAATGCAGCCAACAGTGTCACCGATCGCGAGGAACTGAACATGTACATCCGGCGATGAC
Organism: Thermoanaerobaculia bacterium; assembly: GCA_035576505.1. Taxonomy (GTDB): domain Bacteria; phylum Acidobacteriota; class Thermoanaerobaculia; order Gp7-AA8; family Gp7-AA8; genus JADGNZ01. The sequence continues at coordinate 1,425 of DATLWH010000467.1, forward strand.
CGAAGAGACCTTATCGTTTCGCATCTTGATACAACAAAGGCCTGCGCGAAGGATGCGAGTGTGAAAGTCAGGCACGAAAATGCCTCGTCATCATCCTCGCGGCCTCGAAGCTTGTTCAGCACTGCAGCGGGCACTCACGGAAAACGGGGGGTATTCAATGGTGTGTATCACAACCCATCAGGACTATCTCAAATGCAGCGCCACGCACGCGTTAGCCCTGATGAGACAAAAACAGCGGCGTGGAGTTCGGTTCGGTGTCTGAAGATGTAACCGCCGGCGGTCGGATCCGCGATAGGACGCCGGAGGCGTCACGGATGGTAGCCGGTGGTGCGAGCGTCAGCGAGCGACCACCGGTATCCGTTGCCAGCCACGATTTCGACCCCGGACGGGGTCGCGGAGAGTTCTCGACAATTTCGGTCCTATGCGCTTTCGACAGGTCGGTCTGCGAGCTCGTTGGATAGAACGTCGCGGACCAACCGCCCGGTGACAAAACCCCATTGCGGATCTCTCCGCGACCCCATCCGGGGTCGGTTTTGGGGATCGGAACGGATACCGGTGGTCGCTCGCTATCGCTCGCACCACCGGCTACCCTCCGTGACGCCTCCGGCGTCTTGCTGGCAAATGATCCTGCTGATGGATTCCGGCTTGGCGCAATCGACGCCCAGCAATCCCCTCACTCCTTGTGAAGCAAGGGAATGACGGGCACTTCCCAGGTCCGGGCCCCATCTGGCGGCTCCGCAGCCATTCGCGACAAGAGAGTTTGTCTGATCAGGGTTTAACTGTGCCTGATGTTCAGAATGTCCCCATCCTTCACAACGTAGCTCTTCCCTTCCAGCCTCCAGTGCCCCGCTTCCTTCGCTTTGGCGAACGATCCTCCGGCGGCGATGAAGTCGTCGTAGTGGACGACCTCGGCGCGGATGAAGCTCTTGATGAAGTCGGAGTGAATGACGCCGGCGGCTTCCTGTGCCGTCATACCGACGCGGATGGTCCAGGCGCGGCATTCGTCCTCCCCTACCGTCAGGAACGACTGCAGGCCCAGCAGCGCGTAGGCCTCGCGGATCAGCGTGGCCAGCGACGACTCCCCGATCCCGTACTCGGCCATGAAGACGCGGGCGTCGTCGCCGGAGAGCTCGGCCATCTCCATGTCGATCTTGCCGAAGAAGGCCGCTACACGGGTGCCCAGCCCCGCCTTCGCCGCGGCGACGCGGCCGACCTCGTCGTTCATGATCGGCTGCTGCGACTCGTCGAGCGAAAGCGCGATGAGCATCGGCTTGATCGAGAGGAGCTGGTAGGTCTTCAGAATCTGCAGCTCTTCCGGTGAGAGAACCTCGTTCCGCAACGGCTTCTCCTCGTGCAGGAGAGCCAGGCACTTCTCGAGCACCGGCAGCTCCTTCTTCAGCGGCTCGTCATTGGGCCGGCCGATCTGTTTGTGGATCTTCTCGATGCGCGCTTCCAGCACGGCCATGTCGCCGAGGATGAACTCCGTCTCGAAGGTGGCCACGTCGCGCAGCGGATCGATGTTCCCGTCCGGGTGAGGCACCGCTTCGTTGGCGAAGAGGCGTACGGCCTGGATCAGGGCGTCGTTGCTCTTCACGGCCGACAGGAAGTTGGTGGTGAACTGCGTGGTGCCGCTCGCCCCTTTCTTCAGCCCGGCCACGTCGACGAACTCGATCGTGGCGTAGACGGTGCTCTTCGGTTTGAAAAGCGCGGCACACCGGTCCAGGCGCTCGTCCGGAACCTTGGCGATGCCGAGGTGCGCATCTGTTTTCCCGACCGATGCAGCGTCGAGATGAGTCTTCGTGACCGCCTGAAAGAGGGTCGATTTGCCTGAAAAAGGGAGTCCGACGATGCCGAGCTGCATGAGGTGTTCTCCTGCGAACGTGCCGGCCGTTGCCGTATGGCGCAGTATCCCTCAACGCCGGTCCCGCGGCGAACGCCGGCTGCTCGCTGGTAGAGTGGGAATCGAGATGACGATGCCAGAGCCCCTCTTCACACCGCGAGCGATCGGATTCGCGCGGACTCCTTTCGCGGAGCCGGCCCAGGTTCCGAAGGGTCTGGGCACGAAGCACGAAGCGAACGGCACCTTGGAGATCCTGCCTGAGTTCGAGGTCGGCCTCACCGATATCGAGGGCTTTTCGCATCTCTTCGTTCTATGGGTGTTCGACCGCTCGGAAGGGTTCGATCTCCTCGGCTCGCCGCGTGGCGAGGACATTCCGCACGGAGTCTTCGCCACGCGCTCTCCGTTCCGCCCGAATCCGATTGCGCTCACCGTCGTCGAGCTTCTAAAACGCGAAGGCACGACGCTGCACGTCCATGGAGTGGATATGGTCGATGGGACGCCGATTCTCGACATCAAGCCGTACACGTCGAGCATTCCGGTCGACGCGCTACGGCGTGGCTGGCTGGCAGACGCCGAGAGGCGCCGGGCGTCGAAGGGGTAGCGCGTCTCACGGCACGGTCGCCACCACTTTCCGATCGTCTTTGGCCGTGAGGGCGATGAAGTGATCCTGGCGCTCCCCTCGGACATAAATGATCACGTGGGCAAGGGTCTCCATGGTCATCCTGGTGTTGTCACCCGCGTAGTAGACGAGAGCGATCTGATACGGGCCGGGGGCCATCCGCGGAATGGTGTAGGTCTCCGGACCGAATCCGGTCGTGACGTCGGCGTGGAGCGAGCCGTTCCTGGCACTCTGCATGTGCTTGTAGAAGACTTCTTCGCCGCCCGGCTCGATCACGTGAAGATCGATGTCGGTGTAGTTGGAGTCCCACATCACCTCCACCTGAAGCTCCGCCTGCGGATCGATGCGTGGGTCGGCGCCTGCGCGGCGGCGCTGCATCTCGATGTTCAACGCATCATCGGTCTGCTGCATGCGCGCGTCACGCTCATACGATGCGTAGCGCGTTTGCAGATCGGTCAGCTCCTTCTCCTTCCCTTCTCTGGCGTCGAGAAGGAAGAGCTCGCGCCAGGTCTGCGTCTCCCGAGGGGAAAGCTCGAGGGCGCGCTCGAAGGCGAGACGGGCCAGATCGTCGTGACCCCATCCGGAGAGCACACGCCCGATGATCCGCAGCGTAGCGGCGTCGTCGGGATAGGCCTCGATCAGATCGGTCAGAACGCGCAGCGCCAGTTCCGGCGACGCTTCGCGCATCGCCAGCGCGGCTTCGGCCTGGAAGAGTTTCTCACCGCCGAGGACGGATCGTGCCGTCACGTAATAGCGAAAACGATCGGCGGGAGAGTTGAACGATTTCAACTTGGCCATCACCTCGCTGATCATCTCCAGCCGTTGTGGCGCCGTCTTCTGCGCCAGCTCAGCCGACTCAGCGAGTTGCTGATTGCCGGGTGCGGT
>DATLWH010000468.1:0-4344 GCA_035576505.1 Thermoanaerobaculia bacterium
ACCTCGGGTACCGAAAGTTCGATCTCCATCCCGACGAGATCATCACCAGCGTCCGCATCCCCATCGTCCACGACACGCTCAAGCTCTACAAAGTGTCGCGGCGCAAGGATCTCGACATCTCCGCCTTCACCGCGGCAATTCGTTTGACGATCAACGCTGAGCGCATCGACCGCGCCATGATCGCCTACGGCGGCGTCGCCCCGACCGTCATCCGCCTGCCACGCACGGAAGCGTTCTTAACCGGCAAGGCTCCGACCCTCGATACCTTCGAGCACGCCGGCCGCATCGCCCGCGATGAGATCAAGCCGATCAGCGACGTCCGCGGTTCGGCCGACTACCGGCTGCAACTCGCCGAGAACATCATGGCCAAGTTCTGGTACGAGGTGTTCGGGGAAACATCGGCGCGACGATTCGCGCGTGCGTGACATCCACGTCCGCCGGCTCGGAATATACTTTTCCATCCATGCCCTCCGTCGGAAAGAACATTCCTCATGATTCGGCGGTCGGCCACGTCAGCGGCGAGTCGGTTTATGTCGACGACATGGCGCCGCTGCGCGGGGAGCTGATCGTCGACTTTGTCTGGTCGCCGGTCGCGCATGGACGGATCCGGGGCATCGAGCTCGATGCGGCCCGGAGCGTGCCCGGTCTGGCGGGGCTATTCACCTATCGCGACCTGCACCACAACCTCTTCGGGCCGATCATTCAAGACGAGCTGCTCCTGGCCGAAGACGTCGCGTCGTTCATCGGGCATCCAATCGTCGTCATCGCCGCGGAGTCGCGCGCGGCTATCCACGCGGCAAAGGTGGCCATCAAGGCCGACATCGAAGAGCTCGAGCCGGTATTCACGATCGATGAGGCGAAGCGGCGTCGCTCGTTCATCGGCCGGACGATGACCATTCAGCGCGGCGACGTCGAGGCGGCCTTTTCCTCCGCGGCACACATTCTCGAGGGAACCTTCATCAACGGCGGCCAGGATCACTTCTACCTCGAATCGCAGGCCGCTCTGGCCGTGCCGGGTGAATTCGATCAGCTCGCGGTCCACTCGTCGACGCAGAACCCGTCTGAGGTCCAGGACGTCATCGCTCATCTTCTGGGACTGCCGATCAACAAGGTCACAGTCGTCACCAAACGGATGGGTGGAGGCTTCGGCGGCAAGGAGTGTCAGGCCACGCACCCGGCCGCGATCGCGGCGCTGGTGGCGCACAAGCTCAAGCGTCCGGCGCGCATCGCCTACTCGAAAGACGACGATATGTGCGTCACCGGCGGACGCCATCCGTTCCAGAACGACTACAAGGTCGCTTTCGACGACGATGGCGTCATCACCGGTGCGTCGATCGACTTCTACTCGGACGGCGGCGCCTTCGCCGACCTCTCGACCTCCGTGCTCGGTCGGGCCATGACGCACGCCGACAACGCCTACTACCTGCCGAACGTGCTGATTCATGGCACGGTCTGCCGGACGAATTACCCGCCGAACACCGCCTTCCGCGGCTTCGGAGGACCGCAGGGAATCGCCACGATCGAGAACATCCTCGAAGAGATCGCCGTCACACTGAAGAAAGATCCGCTCGAGGTCCGCCGGCGCAACTGCTACGGCACCGATGACCGCAATATCACGCCGTACGGCCAGGTGGTCCGCAACAATCATCTGCCGCATCTCTTCGACGAAATCGCCAAGCGCGGCAACTATGCCCAACGCGTCGCCGAGGTGGCCGGTTTCAATGCGTCGTCGCGCACGCACCTTCGCGGCATTGCCTGTACCGCGGTGAAGTTCGGCATCTCGTTCAACACGAAGTTCCTGAACCAGGCCAACGCTTTGGTCAATGTCTATCTCGACGGCTCCGTGCAGGTCTCCACCGGTGCGACGGAGATGGGGCAGGGTGTCAACACGAAGATCCGCCAGATCGTGGCTGACGAGCTCGGGATCGATGCCGAGCGCGTCCTGCTGATGGCGACGTCGACGGAGAAGAACAACAACACCTCAGCCACGGCGGCATCCAGCGGCGCGGATCTCAACGGCAGCGCAGCCGCCGATGCGTGCAGGAAGATTCGGGCGCGCATGGCTGTCGTCGCTGCGGAGTACTTCGGCCGCGTGGCCGGCGTGACGCCATCCGTCGATGACATCGTTTTCGAGAATGGCGAAGTCTTCGATCGCAGAGTATCCGAGCCGGTCCTCTCCTTCGCGGCTCTCGTGAAGATGTGCCACCTGGAGCGGGTCTCGGTCGGCGAACGCGGTTTCTATTCGACGGAGGGTCTCTCCTGGGACGCGGACAAAGGCCGCGGTGAACCGTTCCTTTACTTCACGCAGGGAGTTGGTATCTCCGAGGTCGAGATCGACCGCTTCACCGGCATGATGAACGTGCGGCGCAGCGACCTGTTGATGGACATCGGCAAGCCGATCAACCCCGGGATCGATCGCGGCCAGATCACCGGTGCCTTCATCCAGGGGATGGGTTGGCTCACGAACGAAGAACTGCGCTACGACGCCAAGGGCAACCTGCTCTCGCACTCGCCGACGACCTACAAGATCCCGAACATTCATGATGTCCCCGCCGTCTTCAACGTCGACTGGATCGACGCGGAAAACGCGCTCAACATCCGCTCCAGCAAAGCAACCGGCGAGCCCCCGCTCGTCCTGGCCATCTCTGTCTGGATGGCGGTCAAGAACGCGCTGTCATACCTCAGCGAAGGCGAGATCCCGAAGCTGCACGCGCCGGCGACGGGAGAAGAGATCCTGATGCGGATGACGGCGTATCGTCGAGCCTCGCGTGGAGCCGACGCTCGCGAAGTGGCTGCGCCGCAGCCGTGAGATAAACGGGCTCCGTTATCATCCGCCCGGTGATCCTTCGTAGCCGTAACATCGTCACGCCGCAAGGCATCCAACCGGCGACGATCCACGTCAATGGACGAGTGATTGAGCGCATTGGCGAGCTCGACGACGTCCCCGAGGGGGCCCCGGTTGACGACTTCGGCGAGCTCACTCTCATACCGGGACTCGTCGATTCACACGTACACGTCAACGAGCCGGGGCGGACGGAGTGGGAGGGGTTCGAAACGGCGACGCGTGCGGCGGCCGCCGGAGGGGTGACGACGATCGTCGACATGCCGCTGAACTCGATCCCTCCGACGACGTCGGTTGCGGCGCTGGAAGCGAAAGTTCGCGCGATCGAGGGAAAGTGCCGTGTCGACGTCGCGCTGTGGGGTGGCGCGGTGCCGGGGAACGCCGGACAGCTCCGGGCGATGCTCGATGCCGGAGCATGCGGCTTCAAATGCTTTCTCGTCGACTCAGGCGTTCCGGAGTTTGGCCATCTCGAGCCCCACGGACTCGAAGAGGCATTGAACGCACTGCGCGGGACTGGCGCGCCGCTGCTCGTACATGCGGAATTGCCGGAACATCTCTACGCGCCGGCGGGCGATGATCGCTCGTATGCGAGCTACCTCGCCACGCGGCCCGTTGAAGCCGAGGATGAAGCGATCGCGCTCGTTTACGCGCTGGCTCGGAAGACGGGGACGCATGCGCACATCGTTCACCTCTCATCGGCGAACGGGCTCGATGCGCTTCGCCGCGCCCGCGCCGCGCACGTGCCGCTGACCGCCGAGACCACGCCGCATTACCTCTACTTCACCGCCGAGCGGGTGCCGGACGGAGCAACGGAGTTCAAATGCGCGCCGCCGATCCGCGGCCACGCCAACCGCGAGGCCCTCTGGCGTGGTCTCGAAGAAGGACTCCTCTCGGCAGTCGTCAGCGATCACTCGCCGTGTACACCGGAGCTGAAACGGATGGACGAAGGCGACATCGCGCACGCCTGGGGCGGCATCGCCTCTCTGCAATTCGGGCTGCCGATTGTCTGGACTGAGGCAAAGAAACGCGGCATCGCGTTCGAGACGATCGTCAGCCTGATGACGACCGGACCAGCGACGCTGGCAGGCCTCGGTGATCGCAAAGGAAGGCTGGAGGCCGGCTACGACGCCGACATCGTCGTCATCGATCCCGAAGCGCGTTTTGTCGTCCGGACCGAGCACGTGGAGCATCGGCACAAAGTCACGCCCTATGCGGGAGAGACGCTCACCGGCGTTGTGAAGGCGACGTACGTTCGCGGCCACAAGGTGTGGCAGGATGGGCTGCACCTCGGCAATGCCATCGGGGAGTGGGTTACAAGAGCGAAGGATGCTTAGTGAAGAGTGAAGACTTCTTAGACCTTGCCTCCGAGCGCCTCGGCGGATCGGTGCTCTATGCCACCGACGACTACTTTGCGGAGAAGGAGAATCTGCTTCGTGCCACGAAGCCGGTTTGGAAGGAGCACGAGTACACCGGCCGCGGGAAGTGGATGGACGGGTGGGAGA
>DATLWH010000469.1:0-2375 GCA_035576505.1 Thermoanaerobaculia bacterium
ATGCGGTGCTTTTCCCTGAGGTGCTGCACGAGCGACCGATACCGATCCATCCTATCGATCCCGGCCCTCTCCCCGACTTCCTCGGCTGCCGCCTCGAGCTCGGGAAAGAAGTTGAGGTTGTGCTGGATGACGTCGCTCACCTCTTCCGAGGGCAGATGGGCCGGGTCGATGCCGCGAAAATCGTCGCCGTCGTAGACCTTGCTGGCCAGCGCGCGCGTCGACTCGACGGTCGACCGGTAGGCCTGATAGAGCGCCAGGACGGCGCGGGCGGTGGCGGGATGCTCGGAAAGCTCGCGCATGTCGCCGGTCGTGAGCGGATGCTCTTCGAACATCGGATCGCCGAACGCTTCCTGGAGGTCGGCGGACAGCCGCGAGTGGTCATCGTCGGCAAAGGAGTCGAGATCGACCTTCAGCACCTGCGCCACTTTGACCAGCAGGTGCGCCGGCAACGGCCGCTGGTTGTGCTCGATGAGATTGAGGTAGCTCGGCGAGATCTCCAGCCTGGCCGCCAGGTCGGTCTGGGTCAGGTGTTCCCGGCGGCGGATGGAGCGGACTTTGGTTCCGAGGGTGTTCATGTCCGGCACGGCCGGCGGCGTTGGTCGCCGAAGGCTCGTCCACTATCTTCGCATGATCAACCACCGGCGCGGAGATGACGACACTCTATTTTTTCTGCGGATCTTTTGGCGCCTCCGTACCGCTCTTTTCCTGAGGTTTGACGGTCGAGCGGACCACGATGATCTTGTTCAGCATGTCGAACCAGAACGGTGCGCCGAGCGACACTGCCAGCGCGGTGATGAGCCAGCCCACGAGAACGAGAAGCCAGCAGCGCATCCACTGCGAGTAGCCGAACTTGTAGCCGAACTCCGGATAGCGTGCCGCTAAGAAGGGGACAACGGGATCGCATTGTGCCGCCGAGGCGCAGAGCGGACAGCCGTAGTTCTTCCAGCCGATGGGGAGGCCCAGTTTGTCCAGTTCCTGGAGAGCCGCGGACGTCTGCGCTTTCGCTCCTGCGACCGAGGGATCGTCGAGTGGGGAGGTCGAGGTCGACGTGGCCTGCGTGGAGGTCGCTGCCGGCTGGTTGGTGTCGGTCGAGGGGGCGGCGGGGAGCTTCGGGTTCTCTTTCTGATACGCCGTAGCGATGCCGACGATCGCGTCCCGCTTCGGCTTGTCGGTCGAGAGCGCGGTCACCACGCGAATCGAGTCGACGTTGAGGACGATCGCCAGAACGAGACCGACGCCGAAAAGGAATACTTGCGTGCGCCGCTTGTACCAGCCGGACACACGATCCATGGCGTTGTTGTACCACTCCTCGATGTTCTTCCGGGCCTGCTCCGCATCATTGCCGGCCGCATTCGAAAGGAGGATGACCGCGTGTCTGGCCTGATTGATGAGCAGGTCGTCCGACGGCGTCAGCACGACGCCGGACTTTGGACCACCTGGAGGAGATGTTAGAGGTGACGATGGAGGAGACGATTGCGCGTCCGTCTCCCGCATCGCCACATCCTGGGTGTTCACCGCCGTCCGCGCCGCTGCCGTTGACTGCGCGGCATCGGGAATGACCGGAGCCGGCGTCGTGCCCGTCGACGAGAGAAGCAGGTCCATGATGGCAAGCGCGAACGTGCGCGCCGGGATGTACGAAGGGAGCTTCGAGCCCGAGGGCAGCAGGGACCGCAGCTTTGCGAACCGGCTCGGCTGGTCCGTCTTGTCCTGCGTATAGTTTCCCTCGTAGAGGCCGTTGACGATGGCGTGGTTGTAGAGGCTGGCGACCAGGTCGTCGTCGTGGAGCAACTCCTTGAGGCCCCGCTCGAGGTAAACCGCCCGCATCTTCCAGATGCCTTCCCAAACCTCGGCGGCCGCGGACGCAATGAGGCTGAGAAGCAGGTAGACAAAGACCACTCCGATCGCAACATCGAGCATGTCGAGGCCGAGCATGAGTCCTCCCTGTTAGTGAGCGATCCTGTACTTAGGAGAGCCGCCAGCGGCCTCGTTCCCTACCATCCAACGCACCGGATCTTTCGAGCGAGGCCGCGATGGCGTCGATCACGTCCGCGGCTTCGATCAGCCCGAGCTGATGAGCGAGCTGGAATTGCTGCTCCAACGGGCCTCGCCCGACTTCCTGGGCCGCCGCCTCCGGTTCCGAGGGTGTTCATCGTGACCCGGCTATTGTCGTACCCGGGGTTCTCTTAACCACTGCTTGGTGGTATTCCTTGGTTTGGGTCATGAGCAAAGTCTTCATCAGCTACAGCCACGACTCCGCCAGGCACGTGGAGCACGTGCTTCAGTTTGCAAACGCCCTTCGCAGTCACGGCGTCGATGCCGAGATTGACCGTTACCACGTCCGTCCGCCCAAGGGCTGGCCGCACTGGTGCGAGGAA
>DATLWH010000470.1:0-17175 GCA_035576505.1 Thermoanaerobaculia bacterium
CACGTCGCGCCGGGCGGTGTTGAGCAGAGCGTTGAGGATCGGCCAGTCGGCGATGGCGTCCGACCCGTCTTTCATCCCCTCGGTCTCCCGGTTCGGTGAGGCCACCGAGCCGGCGTCGAGGTGATCGCGTCCGATGACGATCGGCGCCGACACCTTGCCGCTGCGCACGAGCTCATTGAAGGCCAGCCCCGCTTTGTCGCGCTCGCCGTAGCCGAGCCAGCAGATGCGGGCCGGTAGTCCCTGGAACTCCACACGCTTCTGGGCCATGCGGATCCAGCGATGCAGCGCCGCGTCGTGCGGGAAAAGCTCGAGGATCGCTTCGTCGGTCACAAAGAGATCGTTCGGATCGCCCGACAGCGCCGCCCAACGGAACGGCCCTCGCCCTTCGCAGAACAGCGGCCGGATGAAGAGAGGGACGAAGCCGCCGACGTCGAACGCGTCGGCCACGCCCGCTTTCACGGCCTGACCCCGAAGGTTGTTGCCGTAGTCGAATGTGATCGCTCCTCGGCGCTGCAACTCCAGCATGGCCCGCATGTGGCGGGCCATCGTGTCGTACGACAGCTCGATGTACGCATCCGGGCTGCTGTCGCGCATCGCCAGCGCCGCGTCGTAGGAGAGGCCGGCTGGGACGTAGCCGTTCAGCTCATCGTGCGCCGAGGTCTGGTCGGTGAGGATGTCGGGGACGATGTTGTGCTCGATGAGGGATTCGAGCAGCTCGACGGCATTGGCCACCACGCCGATCGACACCGCCTCGCCGCGGTCGCGCGCCTCGATGGCACGGGCGATGGCGGCCTTGAGCGACGGCGCCTGCTCGTCGAGGTAGCGCTTGTCGAGGCGGCGCTGGATGCGGCTCGGATCAACCTCGGCGATGAGCGCCGTGGCCTCGTTCATCGTCGCCGCCAGCGGCTGCGCTCCTCCCATCCCGCCCAGCCCGGCGGTGACGACGAGCTTCCCGCGGAGCGAATGGTCGAAACGCGTCTTCGCCACCGAGGCGAAGCATTCGAACGTTCCTTGCAGGATGCCCTGCGTGCCGATGTAGATCCACGACCCGGCCGTCATCTGGCCGTACATCGTGAGGCCCAGCGCGTCGAGGCGGCGGAACTCATCCCATGTGGCCCAGTGGGGGACGAGATTGGAGTTGGCGATCAGCACGCGCGGCGCGTTCTCGTGCGTGCGGAAGACGCCGACCGGTTTGCCGGACTGCACGAGCAGCGTCTCGTCGCTCCGCAGCCGCTTGAGCGTGCGCACGATGGCGTCGAAGCACTCCCAGTTGCGCGCGGCCTTGCCGATGCCTCCGTAGACGATGAGCTGCTCCGGCCTCTCGGCGACCTCGGGGTCGAGGTTGTTCATCAGCATGCGCATGGCCGCTTCCTGCTGCCAGCCGAGGCAGAAAAGAGTCGTTCCGCGCGGGGAGCGGATGACGCGTGCTTCTTCGATGGCCGCTGTCATGAGCTGATTCTAAGTCTGCTGTGTCCTCAGTGTCTCTGTGATTGAATGGTTTTTCCCATGGCCACCAAGAAACAGGAACGCGCCAACGACATCGTCGTGCGTCTCAAACAGATGTACCCGAAGGCCAAGTGTTCCCTCGATTTCACGAACGCCTTCGAGCTGCTCATCGCCACAATGCTCTCCGCCCAGTCGACGGACCTGCGCGTCAACATCGTCACCAAATCGCTCTTCCGCAAGTACCCGAACCCGCAATCGTTCGCGAATGCGAGCCAGGTGGAGATGGAGCGCGACGTCAAGCAGACAGGCTTCTTCCGCAACAAAGCGAAAGCCGTCATCGCCGCCTCCAGGGCCATCGTCGAGCACCACAACGGCGAGGTTCCCAGGACCATGGACGAGCTGACCGCCCTCCCCGGCGTTGGCCGCAAGACCGCCAACGTCGTCCTCGCCAACGCCTTCAAGATCGCCGTCGGCATCGTTGTCGACACGCATGTCACCCGCCTCTCCGCCCGCCTCGGCCTGACCACCAGCGACGACGCGGTGAAGATCGAGCAGGATCTGATGAAACTGATCCCGCAGAAAGAGTGGACCAACTTCTCGCACCGCCTCATCGCCCACGGCCGGACGATCTGCATCGCCCGAAAGCCGAAGTGCGCGCAGTGTGCGTTGAATGAGCTGTGTCCGAGTGCGGAGGCAGCGCCGGAGTAGGTTTGATCTCGCTAAAGTAGCGAGACTCCAGGAATGATGGTTTTCAAGCCTCAGCAAGCACGGAGAGGGTTTTCCAACTCATCTCTTGCCGCATGTTGGTAGGTTCCAGACCTAACCCTATAGGCTCCAGACCTAACCCTATAGGTCCCAGACCTAACCCTATAGGTCCCAGACCTAACCCTATAGGTCCCAGACCTAACCCTATAGGTTCCAGGCCTAACCCTATAGGTTCCAGGCCTAACCCTATAGGCTCCAGACCTAACCCTATAGGTTCCAGACCTAACCCTACAGGCTCCAGACCTATCCTCTCGCGGGTCGAGTGACCGTCACGGCGGATCGCTCGTCCCCAGCTTCGTCCACGGTCCGCATCGGGCGATGCGCCAGAAGGCCTTTGTGCCGCCGACGAGGAGACCGTGTTTGCGGATCGATTCGTGTCCGTACCAGGAGCATGTTGGTGTGAATCGGCAGACCACGACGCCGCGCAGGTGGGGGGAGACGTGACTGCGGTATTCGTCGATCGCCGCGACGGCCGCGCGAGCGTCGACCGCGTAGCGTGGGGGCACGAGGAGGTCGTGTGCGATCCAGGCGACGAGGACGAGGACGACGATTCGTTTGCCTCGGGTCATCATCCCGTCCAGGCGCCGGAGCGCTGGCGTCTCGCCGGCTGGCCAGGCGGCCTCTGGCCGCCGAGTCTGCGGATACCAGACCTCCCCTGTAAACATCGGCGGCGAGACCCTTCGCGTCCGCTCAGGGCAGGCTCTGCCGAGCCAGCCGCCGAGACGGCAGCGCTCCTGGCGGCAATCATTGCTCTGCCGCTTTTGCCTGGTCCCATAGTGCGTCCATCTCTTCCAGCGTCAGGTCATCCACGTTGCGGCCGCTTTCGCGGACGCGGCTCTCCATCGATTCAAAGCGGCGCGTGAACTTGCGGTTGGTCGACTGTAGCGCCTCCTCGGCGTTCACGTTCAGCTTACGGGCGATGTTGGCGATGGTGAAGAGGAGATCGCCTACTTCGTCGTGAACTTTTGATTCGTCACCCGAGGCGATGGCCTCGTGGAGCTCGGCGATCTCTTCGTCCAGTTTGTGAAACACGTCCTCGGTTCGCCGCCAGTCGAAGCCGACGCGCGCCGCTTTCTCCGTCAGCCGCCCGGCTCTGAGCAACGCCGGCAGCGACTGTGGCACGCCGGACAGGACGCCCTTGCTCTCCGCCTTCCGCTCCTCGTTCTTCAGCTTCTCCCAGTTGACGAGAACCGCTTCGGCATCGCTCGCCACAACGTCGCCGAAGACATGCGGATGCCGCCGCACGAGCTTGTCGTGAATGGCGGTGATGGAGTCGTAGATGTCGAACGATCCTTCTTCGCGCGTCAGCTCGGCGATGAAGACCGCCTGCAGGAGAAAGTCGCCGAGCTCCTCGGCCAGGGCGGCACGGTCATTGCGGTCGATGGCATCGACCACCTCGTAGGACTCTTCGATGACAAACGGTTTCAGGCTCGGCAGCGTCTGCTTCCGGTCCCACGGACACCCGTCCGGGCCGCGAAGCGTTTGCATGAGCTGCACGAGCTCGTCAAAGGAACGTTTCGGCATGCAATCCATTCTAAGCTGCGGAAACTTTGGTGTAGCATCGGTGGTCGATTCTTCAGCGTCATTTCTTTCATGTCGAATCAGGTCCTGATTGTGGCCTCGGAGGCGGAGGCAAAGTCTCCCGCTGACGTAGCGGCTTCGCTCAGCTTCACGCCGGTTGTGGCCGGTTCGGAGCAGGAGGCCCTCGAGCTGCTCGACCGGCAGAGATTCGCGCTCATCGCCGTCAGCAGCGGCCAACCCTGGGAACGCCTGCGGGACGAGGCGGAACGGAAACAACCGGATGCCCGCCTGCTCGAGCTGCCCAAGGCGAATGGCGACGACGGCGCCGTGCGGAGGCTGATGATCCGCTACCTCGACCGCCGCGCCTGGCCGCAACACTTTAGTTCCGAGGAGCGCTACCGCTTCCTCTCCAGCATCCTCGAGTCGTTCACGGGAACGCTGGAGCTGAAAGAAGTGCTGCGGCGGATCGTGACCATCACGCGTCAGGAGTTCGGCGCCGACCGCGCATGGCTGGTGCATCCGGTCAACGAACAAGCCGAATTCGCAAAGGTTCGGTTCGCCGTCAGCGCGCCGGCCTATTTGGTCCCGGATGACCAATCGCCGTCGTCGTTGCCGTTGAAGCACTCGGCGAAGCTGATCCGCCGCCTCCTCGATGCGAAAGGGCCGGTCCTGTTCATGGAGGACGATCCCGATCTCGATCGCGAACAGGCCAGGATCTTTCAAGTCCGCTCCGAGATGGTGCAGGTTCTGCGTCCGCGCGACGACGAGCCGTGGGCATTCGGACTCCACCAGTGTTCGTCGCGGCGGGAGTGGACGGATGAGGAGGTCTCGCTCTACGCCGAGATCGGCCGCTACGCCACGCTGGCGCTGAACAACACGCTTCTCCACGAGCGGGCCGTGCGCGAGATGGCTAAAGTGAACGCCATCCTCGACCAGATCCCGGAGTCGGCCGCGATCTACGACGCCATCGGGCAGCTCGAGAGAATGAACGCCGCGGCCCAGCGCGAGCCTGTTTCGCTCTTCGCCCCCGATCCCGAGGGACGGCTGCGCAAGAGCCGGCACCGCTACATCGACGGCAGCCCGCTGGAAGCCGACGACCTTCCGTCGATGAGGGCCGTGCGCGGGGAGACGGTCAAGTCGGACTACCTGGTCCACGACCCACGAAGCGGCGATGACCGCGTCATCAACCTGAAAGCGGCCCCGATTCGGGACGATCACGATCACGTCATCGGCTCGGTGGTGCTGTCACGCGACGTTACCGACGAGCGGCAGACCGCCGAGCGCGAAGCGTGGCGCCGCCGCCGCGCCGAGTGCCTGGCCAACCTCGGCGTTGACGCGGTGACCGTACAGCCGTCGTTCGAAGAGCTCGACGAGCCGGCCCGCCGCGTCGCCGATGCCGTCGGCGGTACGGCCATGATCTACCTCTACCACGGTCTATCGAGCGAGCTGCACATGGTGGGCATGGCCTCGGTGGCGCCGGTGGCGAACGAGGTGCAGCGCTTCCGCGGCTTTCTCGCCCAGAATCCCTACCACGCCGGCGAGGGCATCCCGGGAACGGTATTCCAGATCGGGAGGCCTCTGCTCTACTCCGAATTCGGGGGAAAAGCGGCGGCGGATTTCGCGCGCGACACAGCGGAGGCCGAGATCATCGCGGCGATGAACGAGCAGACCCTCATCGCCACGCCGATCGAATCGTACGGCGACCGCATCGGAGCGCTCGTGATCGCCCGCTCTGACACGCGGCGCAGTTTCGACGCCGAGGATCTCGAGTTCGCGCAGGCCGTGGCCGAGCGCATTGGCGCGGCCAGCCACATCCATCGTCTGACGCGCATCTCGCAGGAAGGCCATCGTGCTGCCGAGGAACTGGCGCGGCGCGAGGTCGATGCCCGCGTCCGATTCGAAGCGGTCATCGAGACCGCGCCGATCGGAGTGGCCGTCTTCTCCGCCGACGAGCTTCGTTTCGAACTGGCCAACGCCCGTTTCGTCGATTTCGTGGAGCGCCTCGGCAAGATCGCCCTCGATACGCGCCTGGTCGGTCTCCGCGTCGACGAGGTCATCCCCTCGCTCGAGGCGCCGCTCAAGCAGGTCGCCGAGTCGGGGGAGATGCGCTTTGACGAGGCCTTCCGAGCAGACACGAAACCGACGCCGACCTACATCAACCGCATCGTTTCAGCCGTCCGCGGGCGATTCTCAGGAATCACGCAGAGCCTGACCGTCCTGATCCAGGACGTGACCGACCAGGTCAACGCCCGCCGCGAGATCGAGGATCTGGCGCAGGCAATGGCCGAACGCTCGGCGCGTCTCGACTCGATTTTGAGCTCGATGACGGACGGTCTCTGGGTCTACGACGCCGGCGGACAAGTCGTATCCGTCAATGAAGCGGCCATCACGATGTTCGGCTTCGGATCGCGCACCGAGGCGGTCGAGCACGGATCGTTCGCGCCGCTCAATCTGCGTTATCCCGACGGACGGCCGATTCCGTCCGACGATCTGCCGCACGCGCGCGCGCTCCGCGGGCTGACCGTACCCGACTACCTTGCCATCGGAAGGCATTTCATCACCGGCAAGGATCTCGACCTCTCCATCGCCGTGGCGCCGATCGAAAGCAACGGCATCGTCGGCGCGGTCCTGGTGATCCGCGACATCACCGCGCTGCAGGAGCTCGATCGCAAGAAGGACGAGTTTCTCTCCGTCGCCTCTCACGAGCTTCGCACGCCGTTGACGACGATCAAGGGCTACACGCAGCTGCTCGCGCAGACGATCAACGAGCTCCCGGCCGAGGAGCGGACGACGTATCTCAACGCCGTGCTCGGCGAGGTCGACCGGATGATGGGCCTCATCTCCGAGCTGCTGGACGTCTCGCGGATCGAGACCAACCGGCTGCAGATCGACCGCCAGCCGATCCAGTGGCGGGAGTTCCTCGACCGCCGCGCCAACGCCTTCCGCGTGCAGAACCCGGCGCGGACGATCCGCTTTTCCGCCGACGTGCCGGAGACGACCATGCACGTCGACCCCGACCGGATGCGGCAGGTGGTGGACAACCTCATCTCAAACGCGATCAAGTACTCCGCCGAGGGCACCGACATCGAGATCGTCACGCAACTGGACGGCCAAACCATGCTGACGGCTGTCATCGACGGCGGCATCGGAATCCCCCGCGACGAAATCCCGAAGCTCTTCGAGCGTTTCCACCGGGCCCGCAACGTTTCCAGCCGCTACTACGGCGGCCTCGGCCTGGGGCTCTACATCGCCAAGGCGATCGTGGAAGCGCACAACGGCTCGATCAGCGTGTCCAGCGAAGAAGGGCAAGGGGCGACATTCACGATCCGGCTCCCGCTGCTGTAGGCCGGCACGGCCGGGATTTGCTTTCCGATACAATCCGCGCGCTTTCGAGGGAGGGTCCCCATCGTGCGTTTCAGCCTGCTGCCCCGTGAAGAAACTTTCTACGCCGACTTCATCGCCATGGCCGACCAGCTCAAGGTCGGCGCTCTCCTGCTCGAACAGATGTTCGCCACTGACCCGCCCATCTTCGACAAAGCGCACGAGATCAAGGAACTCGAGCACAAATGCGACTTTCTCACGCACGAGATCATCCAGCGGCTCAACAAGACCTTCGTGACGCCGATCGACCGCGAAGACATCCACTCGCTGGCACGAACGCTCGACGATGTGATGGACGCGATCGACAACGCCGCCGCGCTGGTGCCGCTGTACCGCATCGACCGGGTACGGCCGGGGGCGCGCGAACTGACCAAGGTCATCTGCTCTTCAGCCGATGTCGTCCGCCGCGCCGTTGAGTCGCTCGAGAAACACAGCGGCGTTCTCGAATGCGCCGTCGAGATCAACCGTCTCGAGAACGAGGCTGACCGGATTCACCAGCGCGCCGTCGGGCAGCTCTTCGACGAAGAGCGCGATCCAATCGCCGTGATGAAGTGGAAGGAGATCCTCGATCTTCTCGAGGATGCCACGGACCGCTGCGAGGACGTGGCGAACCTCCTGGAAAACGTGGTCGTGAAACATAGCTGATGCCGAGCCATCTCTTTCTGGTCGTCGCCGGTCTGATCGCCGTGGCGTTGGTGTTCGACTACATCAACGGATTTCACGATGCCGCCAACTCGATCGCCACGATCGTTTCCACGCGCGTGCTGTCGCCCGGCCAGGCCGTGATCTGGGCGGCGTTCTTCAACTTCGTGGCGGCTTTCGGCTTCGGGACCGCCGTGGCCAGGACCATCGGCAAAGGGATGATCGATATCCGCTTCGTGACGTTCGGCGTCATCTTCGCCGGCCTCATGGGCGCGATCATCTGGGATCTCATCACCTGGTACCTCGGCCTGCCGACGAGTTCCTCGCACGCGCTCATCGGCGGTTACGCGGGGGCGGCCTGCGCGCGGGCGATGTCGTTCCGCGTCATCGAGCCGAGCGGCTGGTCGAAGACGCTGATCTTCATCGTGGTCTCGCCGATCATTGGCCTTGTCGCCGGCCTGGCATTGATGACAGCAACGTTCTGGATCTTCCGGCGCGTGACCCCGCAGAAGGTCGACCGGTGGTTCCGGCGGATGCAACTCGTCTCGGCGGCCGCGTTCAGCGTCAGCCACGGCACCAACGACGCGCAGAAGACGATGGGCATCATCGCCGGCGTTCTCTTCACCGCCGGCTACATCAAGGTCTTCGAGATTCCGTTCTGGGTCATCCTGGCCGCGCACGCGGCAATCAGCCTGGGTACGCTGGCAGGCGGCTGGCGGATCATCCATACGATGGGCTCGAAGATTACGAAGCTGCAGCCGGTCAGTGGATTTGCGGCGGAGACGGGCGCCGCCATCGCCATCTTCACCTCCACATACTTCGGCATCCCGGTCTCGACGACGCACGCCATCACCGGTGCGATCGTCGGCGTCGGCGCCACGCGGAGGCTGTCGGCCGTGCGCTGGGGTATCGCCGGCCGCATCGTCTGGGCCTGGCTCCTGACCATCCCCATGGCGGCGCTCATGGGCGGTCTGATGTACTGGGCGGCCGCGACATTCGGCGCGAAGTAGGCTTATCCTTCGCCAGATGAACGAAACGATCACCCTTGATGTGGAGCTGCGCGCGTTCGTGAGGCGTGACACGGAAGAGCGCTGGATCGCGGTCTGCCCTTCGATCGGAGTAGCCTCGCAAGGCGGCAGCGCCGATGAAGCGCGACGTTGTCTTGATGAGGCGGTCGAGCTCTGGTTCGAAAGCTGTATCGAGCGTGGCACTCTCGAGCGGGCGCTGCAGGAATCCAACTTCCGGCCCTCGCATATCGCCGAAGGCGATCATGGAAACAACGATCCAGACATGGATGCCCTTCTGGGTGATGCCTTCGTCGTTCGCGTAGCAATCCCCGCATACCAAGCCACGGCCTGAGAGTCTGCGTTGAAACGGATCACGTGGCAGGAACTTCGAGATGTCTGCCGACTGCTGGGTTGCGTAGAGTCGCGAACAAAAGGCGACCACCTGATCATGACCCGTCCCGGGATGGCAAGGCCGGTCGTCATCAAGATGGATCGAGACCTGGGAGAAGACATCATTCGATCGAATATGCACACGCTCGGGATCGACCGTGCCGAGTTTGAACGACAGCTTGCGATCGTCCGCAAGCTGCGGCACTAGGCTCGCCGGCCCTTCAGAATTTTTTCGATATACTGACCGTTTCCAGAGCGACCCCGAAAGAGTCTTCAACGAGGTAAGCCAATGAAACCAGAGATTCACCCGAAATATCAGCAGGTTCAGGCGCACTGCGCCTGCGGCGAAACGTGGATGACCGGCTCGACGAAGAAAGAGCTGCGCGTCGAGATCTGCTCGAAGTGCCATCCGTACTTCACCGGCAAGCAGAAACTGCTCGATACCGCAGGCCGTATCGACCGCTTCCAGCAGCGCTACGCCAAGAAGGCCGGCCCGAAAGAGGCCGCGGCAAAATAATGTCTGCCCGGAAGGTGTGGCTCGGCGCGGCGAAGCTGATCACCGGCACGTTCGGCGCCGTGACCAACGGCCTCACCTCGGCGATGCCCGCGGCGGCGGCAGCTGACCGTAACGTCGACATGCTCATCGGCGGACAGGCCGTGATCGAGGGCGTGATGATGCGCTCGCTCACCGGCTACTCGGTGGCGGTGCGCCAGCCGAACGGCGATGTCGCGATCAAGAAGGACAAACTCGTCTCCATCGCGAAGAAGTACCCGTTCCTCAAAATCCCCATCCTCCGCGGCTCGGTCGTGCTGATCCAGTCGCTGATCCTCGGTATCCGCGCGCTGAACTATTCGGCCAGTGTGGCCACGGAGAATGAGGAAGGCGAACAGGAGATGTCGAGCTGGGCGGTGGCGAGCTCGATGCTGCTGGCACTGGTGCTGGGCGTCGGTGTTTTCATCCTGGCGCCGCTCGGAATCACGAACCTGATCCGTCACTACTTCGCCCCGAAGATGGGAAACCTGGCCTACAACGCCATCGATGGCGTCCTCCGCGCCCTCTTCTTCTTCGTCTACATCCTTTCGATCTCGTTCATGAGCGAGATCAAGCGCGTCTTCCAGTATCACGGCGCGGAGCACAAGACGGTGTACACGTTCGAGGCGAATGAGGATCTCACCGTCGAGAACGCGCGAAAGAAATCGACTCTTCATCCGCGCTGCGGCACGAGCTTCCTGATGTTCGTGATGGCGATCTCCATCCTGGTCTTCTCGCTCGTCCCGTCGACCGTACCGTTCGCCGTCAAGTTCCTCGCTCGGGTCGTGTTGATCCCCTTGATCGCCGGCCTCGCCTACGAGGTCATCCGCTTCTCAGCCCGCCACCTGGCCAATCCGGTCTGCCGGATGCTGACGCGTCCTGGCATGTGGCTGCAGAAGATCACGACGAAAGAGCCCGATGACATGCAGCTCGCAGTCGCCATCACCGCGCTGAAAGAAGCGCTGATGTACGACGTGATCGACGAGACCCAGGCAGCCGTCGCTTAGCTACGCTTCCGATATCGACCGTGGGAAGGCGCATGACGCGTCTTCCCATTTTTGTTTCTGGCGGGACTGCACCATGTACGAAAAACTCGACGAAATCGAAAAGCGCTACGACGAGCTGCAACAGAAGATGGCCGATCCGGCCGTGGCCACCGATGTGGCCGCCTTCCGCGACACGATGAAAGCGGTGTCGGAGATCGACGACGTCGTGGCGAAGTACCGCGAACTGAAGGATGTTCGAAAGCGACTCGGCGATGCGCGTGAGATGTTGAAGTCGGACGACGACATGCGGGAGCTGGCGGAGATGGAGATCGCCGAGCTGGAGCCGAAAGCGCCCGCGCTCGAAAAGGAGATCCAGCTCCTTCTGCAGCCGAAGGATCCGAACGACGACAAGAACGTCTTCGTCGAGATCCGCGCCGGCACAGGCGGCGACGAAGCATCGCTGTTCGCGGCGGAGATCATGCGCATGTACATCCGCTACGCGGAGACGAAGCGGTGGAAGGTCGACATGACCGATGCCAACTACTCCTCCGTCAACGGCATCAAGGACGCGACGCTGCTCATCGAGGGGAACAAGGTCTACTCGAGGCTGAAGTTCGAATCGGGTGTTCACCGCGTCCAGCGCGTCCCGCAGACGGAGACACAGGGGCGCATCCACACCTCGGCGATCACGGTGGCCGTCCTTCCGGAAGCCGAGGACATCGATATCCAGGTCAACGAAAAGGATCTGCGCATCGACACCTTCTGTTCCTCCGGCCCGGGCGGACAGTCGGTCAATACCACCTACTCGGCGGTGCGGATGACGCATCTCCCCACCGGTGTGGTCGTCTCCTGTCAGGACGAGAAGTCGCAGATCAAGAACCGGCAGAAAGCGCTCAAGGTTCTGAAGGCCCGCCTTTATGACATCGAGCGCCAGAAGCGTGAGGACGAGCTTTCCGCGACGCGCAAAGGCCTGATCGGCAGCGGCGACCGGTCGGAGAAGATCAGGACGTACAACTTCCCGCAGGACCGCGTCACCGACCACCGTGTCGGCCTGACCGTCCACAACCTACCCGACATCATGAACGGCAACCTCGACGTCATCCTCGAACCGCTCATCGGCCATTTCCAGGCGGAGAGACTGCGGGAGGCGGTGGAGGCGCGGTAAACTGACGTCATGTCGCGAACATTCGAAGAGGTGCGAGAGGAAGCGATGGCGCTGACCCCCGAGGAGCGGGGCTGCCTGGCTGAGGATCTGTGGGACAGCACTCGAACAGCTGAAGAGCGGGAAATCGATCGGGCTTGGACCATCGAGGTCGACCGTCGCGTAGCTGAGATCGACGCTGGCATCGGCACGCTCATTCCGGGCGGAGATGTAATTCGCGAGCTTCGTGCGAAGTATGGCAAGCGTTCTCGTCGTCCGCGATGAGGCTCGTCACGAGTTGCAGGAAGCGCGCGATTACTACGACGAGCGGCGGCGCGGATATGGCAGCCGGTTTGTTGATGCGGTCGAGCGTGAGTTTGCGCTCCTGCTCGAGTTCGAGAGTATCGGCAAGCCAATCGGTCGCGGTGTCCGTCGTCGAACGATCAGTGATTGGCCGTATGGCATTTTCTACACTATCCGCGGCGACGAGTTGCTTGTAATCGCCGTCGCCCATCACCGCCGTCGTCCCGGTTACTGGCGCACGCGTCTGCGCCAACAACGAACGCCGCAAATTCACGTCGCCGGCGGCCCGCTGGCCGGTCCGCCGCCACTGCCGCCACCACCACCCCCGCGCCGACGGCGGAAGCGTCTCCGCCGTTTCGGACCGTCTCCCTCGGGCCGGGGAGCTCCGCCCTCTTCGCGTGGCTGCGACACCTGAGGCGGACGCGGCGGTCGCGGCTCGCGGGGCGGTCTCGGTTGTTGCTGCGCCGCGGCGTTCTGGGGTGGAGCGGACTCGCCGCGGCCACCACCGCCACGCCGCCTGCGGCGACGCCGTCCTGTACGCTCTCCCTCGGTCTGCGGAGAGGCCTGCTGCTGCGGAGGGCGTTGCGCTTGCTGGGCACCCCCTTGCTGAGGGCGTTGCTGCGGCCGCTGTTGGGCACCTTGTTTACGGCCGTCGCGGCCACGCTGCGGTTGCTGCGGCCTCGCGTCGGGCCGCGGAGGGCGTCCACCGCCTGCGCCGGCGCGGCGTTCGTCCTTCTTGCCGGTCCGCTGCTCGTACTCCTGAACCTTCCGCTGCATGTACTTGCGGATCGGTCCATCCTGACGGGCCCGCATCTCGTCGAAACCGCAGTAGGGGCAGCGTTTCCAACCTTCGGGATAGGTCTTCCTGCAGGAGCTGCAAAGAATGCTTTTTGGCAGCGGCATTGTCGGGCGGGGCGCATTGTACACTTCCGGCCATGGAGCCCACGGATCACGGCGCGCGCCGCAAAACATTGCAGACGCTGATCGAATTGGCGGAGAGGTCGAACCCGGCTGCCTGCTGGGACGATACCCGCGCCGAGGATCTGCTCCGCTCGCAATCGACACCGTCCGAGCTGCGCGAATTGGGCATGAGTGAAGAGATGATCGATCGGGTGTTTGGGGGGTCGGGAGTCGGGGGTCGGGGGTCGGTGAGTCAGGCGTCTCATCCGTCGACACTCTCCGACCCCCGACCCCCGACCCCCGACCCCCGTCCCCACTTCACCGTCCGCGTCTCAGCCCGCTTCGAGGCCGCCCACTTTCTCCGCGAATACCGAGGCATCTCCGAGCCATTGCACGGGCACTCGTACAAAGTCGAGGCCGACCTGGCGGCGCGGGCCGGTGGCGTCGACTCCGATGCCATCGCCGTCGATTTCGTCAGCGCCCGGCGCAAGCTCGAAGCGCTCGCAAAGACGCTCGACTACGGGTGTATCAACGACGTCCCCCCCTTCGACCAGATCAACCCCTCGGCGGAGAACATCGCCCAGTGGTTCGCTCGTGAGCTTGGAGCAAGCGTCGCGGAGGAGGATGCCGTAGTGCGCGCTGTGACGATCTGGGAAGGTCCGGTGAACTCCGTGACGTTCCGTCCGTGATGATGAACAAGATTCCGAATCACCTGGCTCTCAAAGAATGGGCTTCCGTCATCGAGGCTCTCGGCGGCGGTGAACAGGTCGTCCTCGTTCGCAAGGGCGGGCTCGCCGATCGATCCTTCGAGGTTGGTTCCGAGCGCTTTTACCTCTTCCCGACCAATTACCACGACGCCGGCGGCGTGGAACCGGCGCGCCTCCGCATCACGCACTGGGCCGAAGCGTTGAAGACCTGGCAGATCCGCGACATCGATGTGTTGCGGCGTCTCGAGCAGCTCACGATCCTGGACCGCGAGACGATCGAGACCCGCTACCGCTTCCGACCGGATCAGGCCGTCAACGTCATCGCCGTTCGCGCGTATCGGCTGGCCAAACCTGCCGAGGTCGTCATGAAGCCCGAATACGTGGGATGCCGGAGCTGGGTCAGCGTCGATGAAGAGATCGACATCGACGGATCGATCCCGGCGCTGCGCGACGATGAAGTGCAAGCGCGCATCGGCACGATCGACGCACTGCTGACCCCCGTTCCGGCCTAGCCGGCACGGAACTCTGGGCAATTCGACGCTGCCTGCCGGCCCGCGGGTACCATTCGCGGGTGGAGCTGACGGTCGTCATCATCATGCTCGCCGTCGGGGTCGGGCTGGCGGCATCGGTCATCATCACCTTCGCCGCGGCGCAGCGCGAGGCCGAAATGAGCGGGGCCACGCGTGCGAACGTGACTCCCGACCGGAATCACATCGCGGCGTCGCTCCTCTTCAACCTGCTCGTCGCGGGCGGAACGCCGTCGGACGTGGCGTTGCGCACCATCCGTGGCGGAGCCGGACTGGCCGCCCCTGTTACATCGTCCATCGACATCGTCAACTGGAGCGAGCGCTTCGCGAAACTGGCCACGCCCGAACAGCGGAGCTGGCTCCTCGACACCGCCGTCCGGCTCGTGGCCGACCGCACCACCCCCGTCCCGCTCCGTCAATACTCGGCACTTCTCGACCTCAGCTTCGCGCTCGGTTTCCAGACCGACGCGCTGGCGAAGCTCCGCGATACCTACGGCTTCGACTACGTCGACCATGCGAAGAACGCTCGGCCGCGAAGCGCCGACCGCGCGGGAGTATCAACCCCTCTCTACTCTCGCGATCAGCGCGAGACATCCGAGCTGCTCCGGGTCCTCGGCGTCGAGGGTCCGCCTTCGCGGACCGTGATCATCGCGGCCTATCGCAGGCTCGCGGCCCAGCACCACCCGGACAAAGTGTTCGGCCAGCCGGCCGAGGTGCAGACCGCCGCGGCGGCACGATTCATCGAGATCACCCGCGCCTACGAGTTGCTCCTGGGCATCTACAGCGAATAGAGGGGGACTTGCCCTTCGCCGCCGAGCGTGTATAATGACATTCGGGAATTCGGGTTGTTTACTGGTTGTTCACCGGCACTTCCCCTCCGTAGACCGTAGTAAATCTCGACGAAAACAACATTGAGGACGGACGTGTCCGGTCGCGGTGACGCGGGCGCGGGTCAGTTCACGGGTCGCAGAGGCCACTTCAGCAATCGCCTTCCGAATTCGTAAGCCCTACATCGGCAACGACTTCGGTAGCTCAGTCCGGGAGACTTTGACACCCTTGGTAACCATTTTCCACGCCGCCGCATCTAACAGAGAGAGCGGCACGACTTACGCATTTTTGGATGTAGCCGTACGGGAGACACGATGAAGAGCGCGGTAGCGACTGATCACGAGCAGGGATGGGACTTCGAGAAGGCAGCGATGCCCTACGTCGACTCCCTCTACAACACTGCATATCGCATGACGCGGAACTCCGAAGACGCGGAGGACCTCGTTCAGGAGACCTATCTCAAGGCGTACAAGTACTACGACAAGTTCGAGGAAGGCACGAACTTCAAGGCGTGGCTCTTCAAGATCATGAAGAACACGTTCATCAACAACTACCGGAAGAAGAAGCTCACGCCGCACAAGATCGACTTCTCCGAGATTGAAGAGTCGTACGAACGGGTCATTCAGAAGAACGCGCCGGATCTGATCAAGGATCCGGAGAGCGAGATATTCCAGGACATGATGGACGCCGACGTCAAGCGTGCCCTCGACTCGCTTCCGCACGACTACAAGATGGTCGTTCTCCTGGCTGACATCGAAGGCTTCTCCTACAAAGAGATCGCCGAGATCCTCGACTGCCCGGTCGGCACGGTCATGTCGCGCCTCTACCGCGGCCGCAAGATGCTGGAGCGGACGCTGCTCGAGTACGCGCGGAAGTACGGCTACATCCGCGGCGGCGCTGAGCCCGCCAAGATGCGCTCCCGCAAAGACGAGACGAAGGGCCGCAAGAAGAAGGATGCCGAGCCCGGCGACGAGACCGAGATTCAGGAGCCTGAGGTCGACGAGGAAGCGATTCTCTTCGCCGACGACGAGGACCTCGAGCTCGAGATCGAAGAGGAAGAGCCGGAGCAGTTCGAGATCGAGTAATCGAGGGGTTTCGCAATCCACGATTCGGGCGGCCGGTTGTTTCGGCCGCCCGTTGTGTTTCCGGCGGGCCGTCGCCCAGCCGATTCGGGAGCAGCCGATCCGTGAATGCGTGGATCAGAGGTTGCACTCCACCGGCCGTGAAGCCGCGCGCGTCAGTCTGATCCACCGATCGACGAATCCGCTGACAGGCTTCTTCACCGGAATTCAGCCATGCGCACCTCAGTTTCGAACTGTTGCAGAGTCGTCACCACGAATTGCCAAGGAGAACCGCAGGAATGATCTGTGACGATGTGAAACGGGTTGCCTACTTCTTCCTCGACGGAAACCTCGGCGAGCGCAAACAGACGGACTTCAAAACCCACGTCAGCATCTGTCCCGAATGCGAACAGCGCGTCAGCATCCATCGCCGCCTGCGCCTGTTCATCTGCAAACGCCTCGGACACGCCACGGCGCCGCCAACCTTGCGCCAACGTCTCACGCGCAGCTTCCGCGCCCTGCGCAGCGAGATCTAGACATAGAATCGGGCCAGTGCCGGACCGCGACAAGCTGATCTTCGTTTCGTCGAATCCCAACAAAGCCGTCGAGGCCGAACGCATTCTCGGCCTGCCTCTTCTTCGCGTCTCCATCGTTCTGCCGGAGATCCAGGCCGCCGGTGTCGAAGAGATCACCCGCAACAAGCTCGAAGTTGCTCGTGCAAAAGGATATAGCCGCCTCATCGTCGAAGATGTCTCACTCGGCTTCGACGAGCTCGGAAACTTCCCTGGTCCATACGTACGTTGGCTGCTCGAGGCGGCCGGCGGTAAAGGACTGGCCGCCATCGCCTACGCCCTGAACAACCGGACAGCGAAAGCGGAGTGCTGCGTGGCCTACTGGAATGGCACGAAAGGCGAGATCTTCTGCGGTGTGGCCGAGGGAGAAATCCTCGTCGAGCCGCGAGGGGACCATCATTTTGGCTGGGATGCATGGTTCCAGCCGCGCGGCTCGAAAAAGACATTTGCTGAGATGACGCCCGAG
>DATLWH010000471.1:0-6286 GCA_035576505.1 Thermoanaerobaculia bacterium
CATAGCCGACGCGCTTCATGGCCAGGTCGAGCGCTCCCGCGTAGTTGCCGCTGTCGTACTCGAAACCGAACTGCGACTTGTACGGAAACGCTTCCGGCTTGATGAAGTTCTTCTTGCGCAGATCGGCCGGATCCATCTTCAACTCGTGCGCGAAGATGTCGACCATCCGCTCGATGGCGTGGACGGCCTCGGTGACGCGGAACGAGCAGCGGTAGGCAATGCCGCCCGGCGGCTTGTTCGTGTACGCGGCGTCGACTTCCATGAACGCGCTCTTGAAGTCATACGAGCCGGTGGCGATGTGGAAGAGGCCGGCGGGGAACTTCGACGGATTCGCGGCCGCGTCGGTGTAGCCGTGATCGGCCACCGTGCGGAAGCGCAGCGCCTGCATGGTGCCGTCCTTCTTGCCGGCCAGCTCCGCGGTGATGTGGTAATCGCGCGCGAACGACGCCGCCTGCAGGTTCTCCATCCGGTCTTCGATCCATTTCACCGGCGCTCCGGTGAGAACCGAGGCCGCCACCGCGATGACGTATCCGGGATACACCGGTACCTTGCCGCCGAACCCGCCGCCGATGTCGGGAGAGATGATGCGGATCTTCTCCTCGGACAGTCCGACGTGGCCGGCCACCAGCGCGAACACCGTGCGGATCGCGTGCGGCGCCTGCGTCGTCATCCAGACCGTGAGCTTGCCATCGGTCTTGTCGAACTGGGCCACGCAGCCGCACGTCTCGATCGAGACGACGTTGATGCGCGGCAGGTAGATGTCCTGCTTGACGGTGACCTCGGCCTCGTTGAAGTACTTCTCGGTCCCGGCCTTGTCGCCCGCCTCCCAATGCCAGATGAGATTGTTCGTGCGCCCCTCTTTGTCGTCGCGCAGAACGGGAGCACCCGGCTCGAGCGCCTTGAACGGATCGACGACGACCGGGAGCGGCTCGTATTCGACTTCCACGGCCTGCACGCCGTCGGCGGCGATGTAGCGGCTCGTGGCCAGTACGGCAGCGACCTCCTGCCCCTGGTGCATCACCTTCTCGACCGGCAGCACCATCTGCGTGTCCGACATCAGCGTCGGCATCCAGTGCAGGTTGTATTGCTTGAGCAACTCGCCGGTCACGACGGCCAGTACGCCGGGGATGGCCATCGCTTTCGACGTGTCGATGCTCTTGATCTTCGCGTGCGCGTAGGGGCTGCGCACGATATCGAGGTAGAGCATGCCGGGCAGCTTGACGTCGTCGACATACTTGCCCTGGCCGCGAAGGAAACGGGCGTCTTCCTTCCGCTTCATCGAGTGGCCCATGCCGCCGACTTCGGGAGAGGTGCGTGGTTCCATCGTCTTGCTCCTGTTCGTTGCCGTCGCTACTGCGCCGGCTTCTGCGAGGCGTGTTGAATCGACTTCACGATGTTCACGTAGCCGGTGCAGCGGCAGAGATTGCCGGAGATCGCCCAGCGGATGTCCGCCTCGCTTGGCGAGGCGTTGTTCTTCAGCAGCGAGTAGCCGGTCAACATCATGCCGGGTGTGCAGAAGCCGCATTGCAGGCCGTGCTCCTGATGGAACCCGTCCTGGATGCGATCGAGCTTGCCGTCTTTCTCCAGGCCCTCGACCGTCATCACGTCGCGGCCATTGGCCATGACGGCGAAGAGGGTGCACGACTTGACCGGCTTGCCGTCGAGCAGCACCGTGCACGCGCCGCAACTGGTGGTGTCGCAGCCGATGTGCGTGCCGGTCATATTGAGGACTTCGCGGATGAAGTGCACGAGGAGCAGGCGCGGCTCGACGTCAGCCTCACGCGGGGTACCGTTGACGTTCACGCTGATCTTCATCAGTGACCTCCCCTGGCGCGGCTGATTGCCTGCCGCAGTGCGCGCGTGGTGAGCACGCGCACGAGCGAACGTTTGTATTCGACCGAGCCGCGCAGATCCTCGGAGGGCTCGGAGTCCTCGGCGGCGAGGCGCGCCGCTTCTTCGATCGCGGCCTCGTTGGCCGGCTTGCCCACGAGCGCCTTCTCCGCGCGCGTGGCCTTGATCGGCATCGGACCGACGTTCGTCAGGCCGATACCCGCGCCGCGGATCGTGTCGCCCTCCAGCGTCACCTGCACGGCCACGCCCGCCGTGGCGAAGTCTCCCACCTTGCGCTCCACCTTGAGGTAAGCGCCGCCGCTTCCCGCCGCCGGCGTGGGGATGCGGATCTCGGTCAGGATCTCATCGGCGTTGAGCGCTGTCGTGAAGAGGCCGGTGAAGAAGTCGGTGAGGGCGATCGTGCGCTGCCCGCCCGGACCGGTGGCCACGACCGCGGCGCCGAGGGCCAGCATCGTGGCGGGATGATCGTTCGCCGGATCGGCGTGCGCCAGGTTGCCGCCCACCGTGGCCAGGTTGCGCACGAGAGGGTCGGCGATCACGCCGGCGGTATCGGAGAGGATCGGGTACTTGTCGCGAATCAACGGCGAACCATCGACGTCCGCCTCGCGCGTGAGCGCGCCGATCGTCAGATAGCCGTCCGACTCGCGGATGTACGAAAGGTCGCCGATGCCATTGATGTCGATGACGTGCTTCGGCGCGGCCATCCGCAACTTCATCAGCGGGATGAGGCTCTGCCCTCCCGCCAGGATCTTCGCATCCGATCCGTGCTGCTGAAGAAGCGCAATTGCCTCGGCGAGAGTCGACGGTGAGGAATACTCGAACGACGCCGGAATCATGACCTGTCCCTCCATGCCGTGAGCGTGTTGGAAAAGGGGAAGGCGAAAAGAGCGAGGGTGAAACGAGCGCGTTATGACCCTACGCTCACCGAAAGTCAAGACGGACGGGAGTCGGGGGTCGGGGGTCGGGGGTCGGGGGTCGGAGCCGGCAGATCTGGTTGAGGGTCTCCGACTCCCGACTCCCGACCCCCGACTCCCGACCCCCGCTCCCTGTCACCTCGGCACGTACGTTGCCGAGCGAGAGGTGACGATGCTCTTCCCCAGCGCGCTGGCCTGATCGTCCTGATCGTTGTGCGACGCGTACAAACGGTCGCCGTGGACGGCAAACGTCCACTTTTCTTTCCTGACGTTTCCCGCCTTGAAGAAGAGGATCGACGCGGAGTAGTTCGAATCGCGTTCCGCCGCGACGGGGATGCCGCTCGCGTCGATCCAGACGCGAAGCTCGACCGTCGGCTCGTTCACAAACCTGCCGCGTGCCGTGGCAAGCGTCGGCTTGACCTTCACGCGCAGCAAAGTCGCCGGTTTGCCGTCACGAACAGACGGT
Organism: Thermoanaerobaculia bacterium; assembly: GCA_035576505.1. Taxonomy (GTDB): domain Bacteria; phylum Acidobacteriota; class Thermoanaerobaculia; order Gp7-AA8; family Gp7-AA8; genus JADGNZ01. Next base: position 3,232 of record DATLWH010000471.1, read on the forward strand.
TTCTGTTCGAGCAGAGTCGCGCCGTTGAGACTGTCGAGAAGCATCGCCGCCGCATCGAGGGCATCGATCACATCGAAGACGGTCAGGGCCACCATCGCGCTGCGGGTTGGCGTGAGGCTGTCCGGGTCGCGTTTCTTCTGTCCGGCCTCAGCCTCCGCCGCGGCGAGCGAAGCGGCCGAGACGTGAATCGTCAGTCCGCCGGGCCCGTCTTCGACTTCAAACGACGTCGCACCGTTCCGCGCGCCCGGCGCACCCTGTGCGTCGCCGGTCACCTGAACCGTCGCCGCGAACGGAGCCCTGGCCGGATATCGCCGCAGAACCTCGCGAAGATCGGCCAGCGGGTCGGCGAACGCGGAGGAGGCGACGAGGGAGGCGGCGAGCAGGAGCAGGGACATCCGCGGTGCGGGGGTGACGCTGTTCATGTGAGACCCATAGTAAAGGACGCTAGCGCGACGGAGCGCTGGCGCGCCGTCCCTTTCCGAAGAGTAACGATTCCGCCCGGATTTCGTTCGTCGCGCGGTGTAGGCTCGATCAACTCCATGAAAACCATCCTCCTCTTCTGCGCCGCCCTCTCCGCACACGCGCAGTTCACCACGCCGCTGGCGACCGGGGTGCGTCTCGATCCAGCCGGGGAAGCGATCGATCTCGGGAGCATGCCCCTCGGGATGGCGCTCGCGCCGGGCGGCCGGAAGATCGCCATCGTCCTGAGCGGATGGCGCGAGCAGGGCCTGCAGATCGTCGACATGAAGACGCACACCGTTACGCAGACGATCAAGCAGGAGGCGGCCTTCTACGGCGTGGCCTTCTCACCCGACGGCGGGCACCTGTACGTCTCGGGCGGCAACGATGACTCGGTCTTCTGCTACACGTGGAAAGACGGCGTCGCGGCGCTGGAGCGGAAGATCGTCCTGGGCAAACAGAAAGAGGACAAGAGCGGCTCGCGCTACCCCGCCGGCCTGGCCGTATCGAAGAACGGGCGCTACCTCTACGTCGCCGAGAACATCGGCGACGCGCTCGCCGTCGTCGATCTGGCGACGTCGGACATCGTCCGGCTTCCTACGGATCATTACCCGTACGCCGTCGAGGTGGCCTCAGACGGCAACGTCTACGTCTCCGCGTGGGGTGGCGACACTGTCTCCATCTTCCAGGCCCGGACGAACGGAACGCTTTTCGCGAAGTCGCGCCTGCACGTCGGACGTCACCCATCGGCGCTGCTGACGAACCGGTCGGGCTCGCGGCTCTTCGTCGCGCTGGCAGGGAGCGATCGCATCGCCGTGATCGACACGCACGCCGGCAGGATCGTGCGGATGCTGTCCGACCGCGCGCCGGGTGGACCGGCCGAGGGAAGCACGCCGAACGCGCTTGCGCTCGATGACACGAAGCTCTACGTCGCCGAAGGCGACAACAACGCCATCGCCGTCTTCGACCTCGCCACATGGAAACTGACAGGCCGCATCCCCACCGACTGGTATCCAACCGCCGTCATCAACGCGGGACGAGAGCTGCTCGTACTGAACGGCAAAGGGCACGGCAGTCACGCCAATCCAGGCGGCCCGACCCCAGGCCAGGGAATCCAGCGCCCGCTCGGCTACGCGCTCGGGCAACTCAACGGGACACTGCGCATCGTCGCGAACGGGCGCAACACATCGTCGCTTGCTGCCTACTCGCGCCGCGTCAACGCCGCGAACAACTGGAACGTTGCGCGCGGCCCGCGCCGCTACCCACCGTTCAAGCACGTCGTCTACATCATCAAAGAGAACCGCACCTACGACCAGCTCTTCGGCGACCTCAGCGAAGGCGACGGCGATCCCAGCCTCGTCTTCTTCGACAAGACCTCGACACCGAATCACCGCGCGCTGGCGCTTCGCTTCGGCCTCTTCGACCGCTTCTTCACCAACGCCGAGGTCAGCTCGCAGGGCCACATCTGGTCGACCGCCGCGTATGTCACCGACTTCGGCGAGAAGACCGTTCCGTCGGGGTACTCGGACCGCCGCGCCGCCATCGACGGCGAGGAGATCGACGAGCCCGAGGGCGGCTTTCTCTGGACGCTCGCGGCCAGGGCAGGTGTTTCGTTCCGCGATTACGGCGAGATGGTCAACGGGCCGGAGGGCTGGCCGAAGACGCAGGCCGGACTCGGCAGCGACATCAGCCCGATCTATCCTCCGTTCAACGTCGCGATCCCCGACCAGAAGCGCGCCGATGCCTGGATCGAAGAGCATCGCCGCTTCGTCGACGACGGAAACATGCCCGCGCTCGAGGTGATGCACCTCCCCTCCGATCACACCGCCGGCGGCCATCCGAAGTTCCACTCGCCGCGCGCTTACATGGCAGACAACGACCTCGCCCTCGGCCGCATCATCGAGGCCTTGTCGAAGTCGCCGTACTGGCGCGACACGGTCGTCTTCGTTCTCGAGGACGATTCCCAGGCCGGTCCCGATCACGTCGATTCACACCGCGGACCCCTGCTCGTCATCTCCGCCTACAACCGTCCCGGCACGATCCACCGCTTCGCGAATACCACCGACGTCGTCGCGGCCATCGAAGACATACTCGGCCTCGACCACCTGTCGAAGTTCGACTACTTCAGCCGCTCGCTCGCGGACGTCTTCGCCGCGGCGCCCGACCTCGCGCCGTACTCCGCGATCACGCCCGAGCAGAGCCTCGAGGAGATGAACCCGGCAAAGACCGCGGCCGCGAGAATGTCCGAGGGCCTCGACTTCAGCCGGCAGGATCGCGTGGATGACGCGCGCTTCAACGAGATCCTCTGGCTGATGATGAAAGGCGACCGGCCCATGCCGGCCGCCCCATCAAGAGCGTCGCTTCACCTGCTGCAGATCAGCCGGTAAAGCTGGCGCGGCGGCGGCGTTCGTTGCCCAAGGCTCGGCCACCATCGTCGTCAGATCATTTTCTGCCGCAGCCTCCTCGCCTTCTCCTAGCCTGCATTTCTCACAATCTGCTTGAATCGCTTAGCACTTCTTTAAATCGAGCGCCCTTCTCCCCCCGCGGTTTCTTGCGGGGGGAGAAGGTGCCGAAGGCGGATGAGGGGGGCGTGTAC
>DATLWH010000472.1:0-3853 GCA_035576505.1 Thermoanaerobaculia bacterium
GGAAAGTCGACGATCTTCAACGCGTTGACGGCGGCCGGGGCGCAGAGCGCGAACTATCCTTTCTGCACGATCGAGCCGAATATCGGCATCGTTCCGGTGGTCGATGCGCGGCTTGACCGGCTCGCCGGACTGGCGCAGAGCAAGCAGACGGTTTATACCGACCTCAAGGTTGTCGACATCGCCGGCCTGGTGCGCGGAGCATCGAAAGGGGAGGGACTCGGAAACCTGTTTCTCGCCAACATCCGCGAGACCGAGGCCATCCTGCACGTCGTGCGCTGCTTCGACGATCCGAATGTCGTCCACGTGGAAGGGTCGGTCGATCCGGAGCGCGACATCGAAGTCATCGAGACCGAACTGCTGCTGGCGGACCTCGATGCAATCGGCAAGAAGCTCGACCGCGTGGTCCGCCTGGCGCGCGTCGGGCAGAAGGAGTACGTCGCCCAGGCCGAGGCGCTCGAGAAGGCGAAGACAGCCGCCGATCAGGGGACGCCGCTTCGAGCCATCGATTTCTCCGATGAGGAGCGCGAGGCGCTGGCCGAGCTGAACCTGATCACGCTCAAGCCGGTGCTTTACGTCGCGAACGTCGCAGAGTCGGACCTAGGCAAGGAAACGCCGCTCCTGCAGAAAGTGCGCAAGGTCGCGGCGGAGAAGAGGGGCGAGGTCGTCGTCATCTGCGGTGAGCTGGAAGCGCAGATCTCGCAGCTCCCTACGGCCGAGCGAACCGATTTCCTGAATGAGATGGGGCTCGACGAGCCGGGTCTCAACGTCTTGATCCGCGCGGCCTACAAACTTCTCGATCTCGAAACATTCTTCACGGCCGGACCGAAAGAGGCACGGGCCTGGACCATCCATTGCGGCTCGAGGGCGCCGCAGGCAGCAGGAAAGATTCACAGCGACTTCGAGCGCGGCTTCATCCGCGCCGAGACGATTGCCTACGACGACTACATCGCCCTCGGCGGCGAGCAGGCGGCGAAGGCGGCCGGGAAGATGCGAAGCGAAGGAAAGGATTACGTGGTGCAGGACGGGGACGTGATTCTGTTCCGGTTCAATGTGTAGTGGATTCGTGGAGCAGTGGATTAGTAGATCAGTAGATCAGTGGATCAGAAGATCAGAGTTCAGGAACTTCGCAGCTTTTCTGATCCACTAATCCACTAATCCACTAATCCACAAATCGACTTCATCATGCAATTCACCATCCTCAGCGACGAAAACCTTCCCATCCGCGGCGATCTCGACGCTCCGCCGGGAGCGAAGGCGCTCGTGGTCATCGTGCACGGGTTCAAGGGATTCAAGGACTGGGGCTTTTTCCCGTGGCTGGGCCAGACGCTCTTCGAGCATCGCTTCGCCGTCTGCCGCTTCAACATGTCTCGCAGCGGGATCGACGAGAACCCCGAGACGTTCGATCGTCTCGATCTCTTCGCCGAGGACACGTATTCGGGCCAGATCGCCGATCTGCAGAAAGTGGTGCGCTATTGCCAGCAGCGCGTGGAGGCGCCGACGTTTCTGATGGGCCATTCGCGAGGCGGAGGCGTGTCGATGCTGGCGGCCGAGGGCATCGAGAACCTGAGCGGGATCGTGACATGGAGCGCCATTTCGCGCACCGACCGGTGGGATGACGCGACAAAATCGCTGTGGCGCCGCGTCGGCTACCTGGAGGTCGAGAACACGCGCACGAAGCAGATGATGAGGATGTCTCGGCGAATGCTCGACGACATCGAGGCAAACCGCGACCGGCTCGACATCCTCAAATGCGCGACGCAGATCGAGCAGCCGATGCTCGTCATCCACGGCGCCCGCGACGAGAGCGTGCCGCTCGAGGAATCGTCGCAGATCGAGTCGTATGCCCAAGACGCCTCGCGCGTGGTGATCGCCAGGGCCAGCCACACCTACAACGCCATCCACCCGCTGGTCCACGTGCCGTTCGAACTGAGCATGGCCGCGGCACTGACGGCACGATTCGTCAGCGTGTACGCGTAGAGCCGGCTTTGTCAGCGCTCGTTCTACGGCGCGACCGCACGCCTGCGGTCGACGTTCGGGTAGAACACGCTCGATGGAACGACGCGCGGGGACATCCCATCGGCCGACCACGTGAGCTGGGTGACCCCCACGAGCGGATTGGCACCCATTTGGAGGGTGAACGGGTAGCGCTGTCCGGCTTCGAGGCTGATCGGATTGGCTAACGTTGACTGGTCGGGGTTGCCTGTGTCGATGACGTCATGGCCGGCGATGCGAAGGAGTGCATCTCCCGCCGTGTGCAGGGTGAAGGTGTAGAGAGCGGAGACCGTCGGCGTGATCTCCCCGGTCCACGTCACATGGAGAAGGACGGCACCCGGCGCAGGAGCGTCGGTTTGCCAGTTGAAGTCGATATTGGAGTCGAGCCGGTAGGTGGCCGTGCCGTTGGCGTCGTCATAGACCGCGGCGAGACCCGCTCCGGGGGTTTCCGGGAACTGCACGCGCGTGTAGTCCTCGATGGTGAGGCCTTGCGCATCGACCACGCTCAATCTCACGTCGTAGGGACCGTTCCCGGGGAATGTGTGCTTGAGATCGGTCTTCGTGCTGGTCGAGCCGTCGCCGAAATCCCATTCGAGACTCTTGTAGCCGGGCACGGTGACGATCGCGGTAAAGCGGATGGTCTTCGTCGCGCCATCGGCGATGTCCGCTCCGATGGCCACGTTGCCGACGTAGCGGACGCGATAGATGTTCGCGTCATGGTCCGTCGGGGCGCCAAGGTCCGAATAGAGGTCGCTGAAGTACAGGCCGTCGGGTCCGGCCGTGAGCGCCGCGACGGTGGCGTGGCCCGTGCCCGTGTATTCGACAAACGAATTGGTCGAGGCGATGCCGCCGTGATCGTCGAATGCGAACTCGCGGATTCGCTTGCCGAATGGCGTCGTCCCGGCCGCCCAGGTCGGCCCTGACTCGCTCACGAACGCGTGATCGTATTGCTCGGCGGGGAATCCACTGCCGAGAAACGTGGACGGCTGGATGAAGGCGATGTTGATGGGAGCGACGGACGGGGTCCAGTTGTAGAGGGCGTGGGCGCGCATGTCGTCGTCGCTGCCGCTCCACTGATAGTCGATTCCGGCAGAGACCTTCGCCAGCCGGTCGACGTCGGGGCCATTCTCGACTTCATAGAGCGAAGCGTCCGCGTCCCGCCAGGCTCCCCCGAACGGATTGCGGAAGCCATAGGCGAAAATGTAGTCGCCGGCGTCGCCGATGCCGTTGGAACTGTCATAGAACGGGTTGTCGGCGGCCGGCAAACCATCTTTGTTCATCCGCAGAATCTTTCCGCGAAACGAGTTCAGTGAGCGGGCCAGCTGCGTCTGAAATCCGTCTCCGACGTGCACGTACAGTTTTCCATCGGGTCCGATACTGACGTTGGAAATCTGATGGGAAGGGCCGACATCTTCGCCGACCATGTCGAGCAGCGGAAAGAGCGATGTCGCGGTGCGCCCGCCGTCGATGCTATGGAGCCGTACGACCCTCGGATAGTGAGGCCCGCCTGGAAACGATTCATAGACGACGGCGACGTACAGGTCGCCCGTTTCCGGATCGACGGCGGTTCCGGCAATCCCCTGTTCGCCCGAGCCGGGGAAGGGGCCCGTCGGGTCGAAGTTCAGCAACCCCGTGGCGTAGTCGCGCAGGGTGCCGTCGCGCAGGAATGCGCGGATCGTTCCGTACAGCTCCGTGATGTAAAAGAGTGGCGCGCCGGCGTCAGGCAACGGGTTTGGTACAAATGCGATGTTGACCGGAAGCTGTAGGCCGGTAGCGACCCGTTCGATGCGGTATCCCGGCACGAGCACATTCCACGGCATCAATCCGCTCCGGGCGATCCGTGCGAAATCGGGGGTCTCGC
>DATLWH010000473.1:0-5516 GCA_035576505.1 Thermoanaerobaculia bacterium
GCACGCCTGTGCGGCCCGCCGGAAGTTTTGGCGGCGGGCGCGGGTTCAGACCGGCGGCCTATTCTCGCATGTAACGGCGCGCCGTCCCGATTCGTCTAAGAAGTCAGGGACGGGCCGGAGCACGAGAGCCGGCCGTCTTCATCGGCACTGTCCGACATCTCGGAATTATCGGAGCAGATTCTGTGAAACGACTTCCCTTCAGCCACGCCATCTCGGTGTTTCTCATCGCCGCGCTCGCCGCCGGCCCTCTGGCTGCGCAACAGAAGCCCCCCGAGCAGATGCTCCCGCTCGTCGAGCACATCGACGTGCGCGTCATCGGCGTCGACGTCGTCGTGACCGACAAGAAGGGGAAGGCCGTCACCGGCCTGACCAAAGACGATTTCCAGATCTTCGAGAACGGGATCGAGAAGCCGATCTCGAACTTCTATGAGATCGAGGGGAAGGCGGCCACCCAGGCCGTCGTCGTCCCCCCGCCCGGCGCGACCGCCACTCCACTTCCGGCGAAGGAGGAGATCAACGAGCAGCTCACCCGCCGCATCATTCTCTATATCGACAACCTCTCCCTCGAGCCCTTCAACCGCAACCGCGTCTTCAAGCAGATGAAAGACTTCGTCAAGGACGTCATGCGTCCCGGCGACGAGGCCATGGTGGCGACGTACAACCGCAGCCTGAAAGTGCGGGTGCCGTTCTCGCGCGACATCGTGCAGATCCAGCAGACGCTCGATGCCATCGCCGGCGAATCCGGCCAGGGCATTGCCAACCGCAGCGAGGCCAAGGACGTGATGGGCCGCATCAACGATGCCCAGTCGTACGACGAAGCGGTGGCCGATGCCCGCTCGTACGCGTCGTCCGTGGAGCACGACCTGCGGCAGAGCGTGGAGTCGATCAACGGCCTCCTGACCACCCTGGCCGGAGTGGACGGCAAGAAGATTCTCGTCCTGACCACGGAAGGGTTTCAGATGCAGCCCGGCCGCGAAATCTTCACCCTGATCGATGAGGTAGCCAAGGATAAGGGATGGCAGTCGAGCTCGATGCTCGAGGCCATGTCGTATAACGGCGGCTCCCTCATCGAATCGATCGCCAAGACGGCGAATGCGAACGGCATCACCCTCTATGCCATCCATGCCGGCGGTCTCGCGGCAGGCAACGAGGGGATGACGGCCGACAATCAGAAGGCCATCTCCTACAACGTGACCTCGGCGGCGTTGGCGAACAGCACCGAATCGCTGCAGATGCTGGCGGAGTTGACGGGCGGCCTGGCCACCACGCGCACCAACAATTTCGCGGGCGCGTTCAAGGACATCACCCGCGACCTCGACTCCTACTACTCGCTCGGCTACCGCGCCGGCACCGAGCGCGTCGACCGGCAGCGCTCGTTGGAAGTGCGCGTCAAGAACAAGGCCCTGAACGTTCGCAACCGCCAGACCTTCGTCGAGAAGTCGACGTTCCAGGAGATGAGCGACCGCGTGGTCGCCAACCTGCTCTACAAGACCAAGGACAACATCCTCGGCGTTCGCGTCAAGGTCGATTCGCCGGTCCCCGTCGACGAGCTATTCAAAGTCCCGGTCGAGGTCCGCATCCCCATCGACAACCTGGCCCTTCTGCAGCAGGGCGAGGCCTACATGGGAGGGTTCTCGATCTACGTCGTCGTCGGCAACAAGGACGGTGACATGTCCGACGTCTCGCGCAAGTCCCATCAGATCACCATCCCTGTCGGCGAGTTCGCCAAAGCCAAGGGCAAGTACTACACCTACACCCTCGATCTGATGTGCGAGCGCGGCCTGAACAAGATCTCCGTAGGCGTGGTCGACGACGTCTCGAACGTGAGCGGCTTCGACCGCCAGCAGGTGATCGCCTCGGATATGCGGTAGAGGCGGCACGGGCCGCGTCGGTTTTCCTGCCGGAATCCACGGGCAGTAGAGGTTTGTATCGCATCGCGATTTCCGAGGTAGCCTCGGCGGCGTGAGGAAGCTGACTGGCAAGAACAGGAAGCTGATCATCGATCGCGCGGCAGAAGCAGCTCGCGAGAGCGCGCTGCTCTAGTTCGTTTTCTCAGCCCTCGACGCGTTGATCAATGGCCCGCTGACTTTGTTGTGGTGGACGCTGAATACCATCGGCTCAGTCGTTGTTTGGACGTTAGCAATGTATTCTGAGATCCGTGCTAAGGAGAGGCCATGAACCCAATGTTCTATGGGACGTTTGCGTTTCTCGGCTTCATGAGTTTCTTCATCCTGCTCGCGATGTGGATGCTTCGCGGACTCCGTAAGGAGCAAGCTAAGAGGCGCCCAGCCGGCTTCGTTACCTCGGCACCGGAATCCCGCTCCCGATCCGCTGAATAACGCAAGCCTGGATGTCTCGTTGACATCACCTGATGTCTCGTCGACGTGCTCCGACGTCTCGGTTAACGTCCTCGGACGTCTCGCTAACACCGTCAGATGGCTCGTTAACGTCCTCGGACGTCTCGGTTAACGTCCTCGGATGTCCCGTTAACATCGTTGGATGTCTCGTTAACGTTCTCGGGTGTCTCGTTTAACGTCCTCTGACGTCTCGTTTAATGTCCGCTGATGTCTCGTTAAATGTCCTCGGATGTCTGGTTAACATCGTTGGATGTTTCGTTTAACGTCCTCGGATGGCTCGCTAACATCGTCGGATGTTTTCGTTGACATCCTCGGATGTCTTTTTGACATCGCCGGATGTCTTCGTCGACATCCTCGGATGTTTACCGCGGCACCGGAATCTCGCTCACGATCCGCTGGATGAAGCGGTGCTCGGGCGAGGCGTCGCCGCGCAGCAGGCGGCGGTCTTTCATGACGATGCGGTGGGAGAGGACGGGGCCGGCCAGCCGTTTCACGTCCTCAGGGATCACGAAATCGCGGCCGTTGACCATGGCCAGGGCCTGGCAGGCCTTGAAGTACGTCAGCGCGCCGCGCGTCGAGACGCCCAGCGCTGCCTCCTGGTGGGTCCGCGTCGTGTGGACGATGGCCATCAGGTAGTCGGCCAGCGCCTCGTTCACGTGGATCGAGGCCACATCGTCCTGAAGGTCGCGCACTTCCTGCGCCTCCAGCACCGGCTCGAGATGCTCCAGAGCATCGTGGGCGCCGCCCGAACGGAGCAGCTTCTTCTCATCCGTCACATTGGGATAGCCGATGGTCAGCTTCATGAGGAAGCGGTCGAGCTGCGACTCCGGGAGCGGATAGGTGCCCACATGTTCGATCGGGTTCTGCGTGGCCAGGACCAGAAACGGCTCGGGGAGCGGAAGCCGCTTCTTCTCGACGGAGATCATCCCTTCGCTCATCGCCTCCAGGAGCGCCGACTGAGACTTCGGCGTGGCGCGGTTGATCTCGTCGGCCAGCAGGATATTGGTGAAGACTGGACCGGAGATGAACTCGAATTCCTGCTTGTCCTGGTTGTAGATCGTCACGCCGACGATGTCCGAGGGCAAGAGGTCGCTGGTGAACTGGATGCGCTGAAAGGAGAGAGACAGCGATCGGGCCAGCGCGTGGGCCAACGTCGTCTTGCCCACGCCTGGCACGTCCTCGAGGAGGATGTGCCCTTTGGCCAGGAGGGCGGCGATGCAGAGCTGCACCACTTCGCTCTTTCCACGGATGACACGCTCTACGTTCGCCTGAAGCGCGGCGATCTTTTCGAAGGTCTGGTGGCGCGGGATTGGTTGCGTCGTCATTTCAGAGCGCTCGATGCAACAGAGGAGGTCTGCATGTCATTTCGACGCGCGAACGGTGCCGGAGGTTACAGGCAGGGAATTCACGCGCCACTGTTGGCGGAGCCTTGGGCAACGTTACGCCGCCGGCCGTGCCGGCCTACAGCTTCCGGTATTGCGGCCCTCCGCCGCCCTCCGGCGGCACCCAGGTGATGACCTGATAGGGATCCATGATGTCGCATGTCTTGCAGTGAAAGCAGTTGGTGAAGTTGAGGAACGGCACCTTTCCCCGCCCGTCGGCGGTCGGTTGCGGCTCGTAGACCTGCGCGGGACAGAAGTGCAGGCACGGGTTGCCATACTCCTCGGTGCAGCGAGTGATGCAGACCTCCGTGTCGGCGATCAGGAGATGGGCCGGTTGATTCTCCTCGTGGAGAACGCCGCCGTTGTAGACGTCCGTCACCTTGTCGAAGGTCAGAACGCCATCGAACTTCATCTTCTCGGGCGGATGGGGATGGTCGACGCCGAAGTAGCGCTGGATGCGCTCCATCCGTTCGTGGCCTGCATGTCCTTCGAGCCGGTTCATGAGACCGTAGCCGCGGCCACCCGATACGATGCCGAGTCCGGCGTTGATGAGGCCTGCGAGCTGGCCGTATTCGAAGGCCTGATGAAAATTGCGCTGCTGCCACAGCTCGCCCCGCGCCCATGAGGTCTCGAACATCGCTTCATACTCGCCGAGCTGGGCCGCCGAATAGTTCTCGTTGAGCAACGCCGCAAAGGCCGCCTCGGCCGCCAACGCTCCTGACTTGATGCCGAGGTGAATGCCCTTGAGGCGGGCACCATTCAGGTAGCCGGCGGAATCGCCGGTGATGAGGAAGCCCTCACCATACATGCGGGGCATCGAGAAGTAGCCGCCCTCGGGGATGGCCTTCGCGCCGGCGCTGATCATCTTCCCCCCTTCCAGCAACGGCCGGATGGAGGGATGGGTCTTGTAGCGCTGGAACTCGTGATGGGGATCGAGCGTGGGGTTCTTGTAGTCGAGGCCGACGACGAGGCCGATGTCGACGATGCGGTCGTTCATCCCGTAGATGAACCCGCCGCCGAAGGTGTCGCCATCGAGCGGCCAGCCGAGCGTGTGGATGACGCGCCCGGGCGCGAAGCGGTCGTCCGGAAGCTGCCAGAGCTCTTTCACGCCGACCGAATAGACCTGGGGGTTCTTCCCCGCGTACAGGTCGAAGAGGGTGGCAAGCTGCTTGGTCAGCGTTCCGCGCGGCCCCTCGGCGAGGATGGTGATTTTCGCTCGGACGTCGACACCCGGCTCGAAGTTCGCTTTGGCCTGGCCGTTCTTGTCGATCCCCTTGTCGCCCGTACGGACGCCGACGACGCGGCCTTCTTCGATCAGCACGCGGGAGGCCGCGAATTCGGCGAAGAGATCGACTCCCATCTCGCCGACGATCGGTGCCATCCAGCGGACGAACTCTCCGAGCGAGATGACGTAGTTGCCGTGGTTCTGCAGCGGCGGCGGCATGATCGGCGCGGCGATCTTCATCTTCTCGAAGAGGTACCAGAAGCCGTCGTCGGTGACGGGCGATTCGATCGGGCAGCCGCGCGCGAGCCAGTCGGGCATCAACTCGGCGATCCCGCGCGGGTCCATGACCGCGCCCGAAATGCCGTGCGAACCGATCTCCTTTCCTTTTTCGAGCACGGCGATCGAGAGCTCCAGCTTCTTCTCGTTCGCGTCGTTGTGCGCCTTGACCAGTTCCGCGAGCCGGTAAGCGGCGGCGAGACCGGCCGGGCCGGCGCCCACGATCACAACATCGACATCGAGGGTCTCACGGTCGATGCCGGGAAGTTCAGCCAT
>DATLWH010000474.1:0-3975 GCA_035576505.1 Thermoanaerobaculia bacterium
ATTCCCGGTCTCCCCGATCGTTACATCCTCTTCCTCAGCACCATCGAGCCCCGCAAGAATCTCGATGTCCTGCTCGACGCATACGCGGGTCTCCGGGCGCGCGGGGTGTACGAGGGCTCGCTTGTTGTGGTCGGGCGCGTCGGCTGGAAAGCGGAATCGATCGTCTCGCGCCTTCGTGCACCCGGTGTGCTCCACCTCGACTATGTCGCGCCGCCGCGGCTTGCCGCGGTCTACCGCAACGCGGAGCTGTTCGTCTTTCCGTCGATCTACGAAGGCTTCGGCTTTCCGCTGCTGGAAGCGATGTCGTACGGCTTGCCGTCGATCGCGGCGCGTTCCTCGTCACTGCCGGAAATCGGCGGCGACGCGGCGATCTACTTCGATCCGCGCGACGCGAAGGCGCTCGAAACGGAGATGGAGCGGGTTCTGACCGACGCAACGCTGCGCGCAAAACTCACGGAGGCGGGCCTGGCTCGGGCGGCGCAGTTTCGGTGGGATGTGGCGGCGGAGAAGACTCTAGACGTTTTGCGGCGTTGCGCCGCAACGTAAACTCGCAGCGTGCAAGTGACCATCGACGGCCGCGCGCTCGTCGGCAACCGGACCGGCATCGGCGTTCATACCGCCGAGATCGCGCGGCGGCTCGCCGATTCGCCGCTCATCGCCTCGCACGCGGAGATCGCCGATCGATCGGGACTCGATCGCTGCCGCTTCCGCGTCGATCCGATGCCGCTGGGCGTGGCTTGGCAACAGCTCGTGCTGCCGCACATCGCCACCGCCGGCGTACTGTGGGCACCGCATGGGACGCTTCCTGTGGCCCTGCGCATCTGCTCGGTGGCGACGATTCACGACTTCAGCTCGCTCACGATGCCCCTGCGGCACCGCGTGAAGACGATGCTCTCGTTCAACCTCTTCATCGGCCGCAGCCTGCAGATGGCCACGCGCATCGCCGCGGTGTCGCGTGCGGTAGCCGAGGAGGCGGTGCGGTGGTTCGGCGTGGCCCGGGAGAGGATCGAGATTGTACCGAACGGCGTCGATGAGCTGTTTACGCCCGATGGCGATGAGGAAGACTACGTTCTCTTCGTCGGTACCATCGAGCCGCGCAAGGGGCTCGACGATCTTCTGGCCGTCTGGGATTCGCTGCCCGCGCCGCGGCCGCGGCTCATCATCTGTGGCGGCGCTGGGTGGGGAAGCGTACAGTTGCCGAGCGGCGCGGAGGTGACCGGATACGTCGACCGCGTGCAACTGCGGGAGCTGTATCGCCACGCGCGCGCGTTCGTCTATCCCTCCCGCTACGAAGGATTTGGCATCCCGCCGCTCGAGGCGATGGCCTGCGGGGCGCCCGTCATCGCCACGCGCACCGGGGCAATTCCCGAATACGCGGAAGGGGCGGCACTACTCATCGATCCGGGCGACCGCGTTGCGCTGCGCGACGGACTGGTGCGATTGCTGCGCGACGAACCACTGCGGCGCGCGCTGCGCGCGCAGGGCCCGGAGCGGGCGCGGACCTATACCTGGGAGCGGAGCGCGGCACTGATGACGCAGTTATTGACCGAGGCGGGGCGATGAGAATCGGGATCGACACCCGCAAGATCGCCGACTTCGGGATCGGCACCTACATCCGCGGCCTGCTGACGGCGCTCGTCGCGGAGCGAAGCGATGAGCGTTACGTGGCGTTCGCACCGCAACGGCTCGCGCATCATCTGCCGGCCGGCGTCGAGCACGTCGTCGTCGATGCTCCGCACTACTCCGTTCAGGAGCTCGTCGCCCTCGGCAGGGCCGTCGATCGATCGAATATCGACCTCTTTCACGCGCCGCACTACGTCGTCCCCTTCACGCGGACGCCGTTGGTCGTGACCATTCACGATCTCATCCACCTTCGCCACCGCAACCCGCTGGCGCGGTTGTACGCGCGGCAGATGATCGCCCGCGCGGTGGGCAAGAGCCGGCGAGTGCTGACCGTGAGCGAGGCGGTGAAACGCGACATCGTGGCCGTATTCGGCTGCGATGGCGACCACGTCGTCGTCACGCCCAACGGTGTCGGAGCGCCGTTTGTGCAGACGGACCTCGCTCCGCACGCGCGGAATGCTGCTCGAACCGCGTTCCTCTACGTCGGCAATGACAAGCCCCACAAAAACGTCGACATCCTGGTCGATGCGTTCGCGGCAGCGGGCCTGGCCGGCACATCCCTCGTGCTCGTGGGTGCTCCGTTCGAACGCTTCCGCGCACGCGACGGCGTCGTCGTTCCCGGTTTCGTCCGCGACGACGAGCTGGCGGCGCTCTACCGCGATGCCATCGCGCTGGCGATGCCGAGCGGCGAGGAAGGCTTCGGCCTTCCCGCGCTCGAGGCGATGGCGAGCGGCTGCGCGGTCATCACGTCGAACGCGGCCGCGCTCGTCGAGATCACCGGTGACGCGGCGCTGCACGTCGAGCCGAACGCCGGCGCAATCGGCGGTGCCATGAGGCGCGTGGCATCGGACGAAGCGCTCCGACAAACGCTGGCGCGGCGCGGCGTGGAACGCGCGCGAACCTTCACGTGGACGCGCTGCGCGGACCTCACGCGCGGCGTGTATCGCGCGTCGATGACGCGCTGAAAGGCCGCGTTTTCCGTGGAACGGACGTGGAACACATCGTGCCGAATTACGATTTTGATAAACAATTGCTTGACAATATGACTTAACGATCGCATATTAACGACAAGTTAAAACGATGACCGCCAGGAACTGGACATACAAACTCGATGGTCTGGTGAATGTTGAAGGTAGTCGTCTCTCCGATTCCCGCCGCAACCTCCACGTGAAAATCAGTTGGCCGGAGAGATCCGGCGTTTTTTGCCAAGTAGGCGCGACCGTGAGGTCCCGTACGGCATGAAAGGTGGTGAGCTTAATGGCCGCAAAGAAAAAGGCAGCTAAGAAGGCAGCGAAGAAGCCCGCGAAGAAGAAATAAGCACGAACATCGACTTTTGGGGAGTCGTACTCGAGGGGCCTCCGGGCCCCTCGTTTTTTTTCGATAACCTTTTCGCCGGCGCGACGTTCTCACATCCGGAGGACGATCCCCATGCCGAACAGACTGCCTTTCCTGATGGTTGCGGCGCTGCTCGTGGCCGCCGCGGCGCTGGCCGACGAAGAAGTGACCCACACGTTCGCTGCCTCGGCCGCTCGCGGACACGTGCACCGCGTCGTCATCGACATTCCCGCCGGCGAAGTCAGAATCCGCAACGGCGCACCGAACTCCATCACCGTGAGCGGCGTGAGCAAACGGCACTTCGACGGATACCGGCGGAGGGCCAAGGAGCAGCAGATCGCCGACGACATCTCCGCCGAGGTCGTGATCCGAGGCGACGAAGCGATCGTGAGGCGGCATTTTGGTCCGGCGGCGCAGAGCTGGAGCGCCCGGAGCTATCACTCCGCTGTCGACATCACCGTCGAGATCCCGCCCGGAGTCGATATCGACATGTCGACGCGCTACGGCTCCGTCGACATCGACGGCGCCTTCGGGAACATCGATACCGACCTCCGCGCCGGCGAAGTCCACGTCCGCACTCCGCGTGCGAACGTCCGCGACCTCACGGCCTCGGTGAGCATCGGCGAAGTACACACCTACTTCGGCGATCGCTACATCGAGAACGAGGGCGTCCTCCCGCGCAGCGCGCGCTTTCACAACGCCACCGGACGGTCAGACGTGAATGTTCACTCGACGTTCGGAGAGGTGCATGTCACGCTGACGAATTGACTGCGTGCGCGGGTGTCGGGGGTCGGGGGTCGGAGGAGCCCAGTCATTCTGAGCGACGCGAAGACGGGCTACGCGCTCAAAGCACTCGGATGAATCGTTCGGCGGCCTCGCGCGTCGTGACCCGGCCTTCGAGCTCAGCTTCGAGGAGTGCGCGTTTGAGCACGCCGACGCGCGGGCCGGGTTCGATGCCGGCAATCGAGGCGATCTCGTCACCGGTGAGCAATGGCTTCATCGTGTAGTCGGGAAGCT
>DATLWH010000475.1:0-3376 GCA_035576505.1 Thermoanaerobaculia bacterium
GAAATGGTCGTCGTACGTCAGCCAGGCCACGTTCTTCATCGGCGGCTCCGTGTTGTCGGTGGCATTGGTCTCGTACCACTTGTCGACGCGGTAGGCATCCTTCCACGCGGGATCGGAGAGATTGCCGTCGATCGTGATCGGGCCGGTGGCCCGTTTGATGGCGAACGTCGCCGACGGCTCGCGCGTCTGCGCAAACGCGGCGAAGGGCAGACACACAACTGCGCTACACCAGACCAGCCGGCAAATTGTCTTCATGGCTCGTTGAGACGTGGCCGGGAAACGAAAGTTAGGGGCTTGACGAAGACGATTCATTTCGTTCACCGTTGTACTGCGAGGTTGTGAAGAAAATCTCTCCAAACAGGGCGATTTGTCATCCTGAGCCTGCCGGAGCCGCTGAGCGAGCGTAGCGAGCGAAAGGTGGCGGAGGACGGCGAAGGATCTCCAGTGGCAGCGCCTGGGGCAGAAGCGCAGCATGGGTTTGTCTTTCATCCGAATCAGCTTGATCTTTCGTTTGCGAGCTCAGTCCTTGGAAGGTAGGCCTTCCTCACAAAAACCGCAGTTTCGCTCATACCCCAGGCGCTGCCACTGGAGATCCTTCGCCGTCCTGCGCCGCTCTTCGCTCGCCATGCTCGCTCAGCGGCTCCGGCAGGCTCAGGATGACGCAATGAAGATTGTCCGGTAGCTTTTTCGCAACCTCTGAGCTCAGATCCCGGGATATCAGAAGTGGTGTGCTACTTTCTGCCCATGAGAACGATCGCCGCCGCCCTTCTTCTCGCCGCCTCACAGGCAGTCGCCCAGCAGAGCGCACCAGCCACCTTACCGAAGCCGGCCGTCGTCCTCCGTGCGGCGCGCCTGTTCGACGGCACGTCGGACGCGGTCATTCGCAATGGTGCGGTGGTCGTGCAGGGCAACCGCATCGTCGCCGCCGGAGCGAATGTGGCCATCCCCGCCAATGCCCAGTTGATCGACCTCGGCGACGTCACGCTCCTCCCCGGTCTGATCGACGCCCACGTCCACCTCACCGAGGAGAACGGGGACAATTACTACCTGCAGTACTTCCAGAACATGATGCGCCAGCCCGCCGAGCAGGCCCTCCTGGCCACGACGTTCGCGCGCAAGACGATCGACGCCGGCTTCACGACCGTGCGCAACGTCGGCGCCAGCGACTACATCGACGTCGGCCTGCGCAACGCCATCAACAACGGATGGGTGGTCGGCCCGCGCATGCTCGTGGCCATCCACGCCATCGGCGCGACCGCCGGACATGGCGACAGCGATCCGGTTCCGCCGTCGAAGGGCATTCCGTCACTCGGCCCGATCGACGGCGTGTGCAACGGCCCGGCCGAGTGCCGGGCGGCGGTGCGCTACCAGATCAAGTACGGCGCGGACGTCATCAAATTCATGCCCTCGGGCGGCGTGCTGTCGCTCTCCGATCCGGTCGACGCGCCCGAGCTGTCGCAGGAGGAGATGAACGCCATCGTCGAGGAGGCTCATCACTGGGGCCGCAAGGTGGCCGCGCACTGCCATGGCGATGCCGCCGCAAAGATGGCCGTGATGGCCGGCGTCGATTCGATCGAGCACGGGTCATTTATAAAGACAGAGACGTTGTCGATGATGCGCGACAAAGGCGTCTACCTCGTTCCGACTCTGTTGGCCGGCGACTGGCTGAGCGAACGGTTGGATAAGTTCCCGCCGGCGATCGCGATGAAAGCCAAGGCGGCGGTGGCCGCACGCAGCGACATGTTCCGCAATGCGCTGAAGATCGGCGTGAAGATCGCCTTCGGCACCGACTCCGCGGTCTCCCCCCACGGCCTGAACGGCCGCGAGTTCGCGCTGATGACCGGCCTGGGCATGTCCCCCGCCGCCGCCCTCCACTCCGCGACCACGGTCGCCGCCGCCCTCCTCGGCGTCGATGACCGCGCCACCCTGGCCGCCGGCAAGCTGGCCGACATCATCGCCGTCCCCGGCAACCCGCTCGAGGACATCAAAGTGATGGAGCGGGTGTCGTTCGTAATGAAGGATGGGGTGGTGGTGAAGGCTAAGTAGCCTCTAAATTCATTTCACCACGGAGACACAGAGCTCGCGGAGACCTCCGTGTTCTCTGCGCCTCCGTGGTTAGATTCCCCCCATGCGCAAACGCGTCTACATCGCCTACACGGGCGGCACGATCGGGATGAAGCGGACTCGCGCGGGGTACGTGCCGGCTTCCGGCTATCTGCAGGAGCAGATGGACGCGATGCCGGAGCTGAAGCATCCGTCGATGCCGCGTTTCGAAGTGAACGAATATGCGCCGCTGCTCGACTCCTCGAACATGACGCCGCGCGAGTGGGTGGCCATCGCCCGCGACATCGGCGATCACTACGACGGCTACGACGGCTTTGTCGTCCTGCACGGGACCGACACGATGGCGTACACGACCTCGGCGCTGCCGTTCATGCTGCACGGCCTCGGCAAGCCGGTCATCGTCACCGGTTCGCAGATCCCGCTCTGCGAGGTCCGGAACGACGGGCGCGAGAACCTCATCACCTCGCTTCTCATCGCCGCGAACTACGACATCCCCGAGGTCTGTCTCTACTTCGGGGGACGGCTGCTGCGGGGGTGCCGGGCGGTGAAGGTCAGCGCGGACGGATTTGCGGCCTTCGCTTCGCCGAACGTACCGCCGCTGGGGACCGTCGGCATCGACATCGAGATCAACTGGGATCTCGTTCGGAAGCCGCGCCCGCGGCAGACGATGCGCGTCGAAGAGCTGGCCTCGCCGGTCGTCAGCGCGCTGCGGCTCTTCCCCGGCATCTCGCCGGAGCTGGTGCGGAATGTCCTTCGTCCGCCGCTGCAGGGGCTGGTGCTGGAGGCGTACGGCGTCGGCAACGGACCCGACCACGATGCCGCGTTCCTGGCAGCGCTGACGGATGCCACGAGCCGCGGCGTGGTCATCGTCGACTGCACGCAATGTCTGGAAGGGACGGTCGACCTGGCCGAGTACGCGGCCGGGTCAGCCCTGGCGCGAGCGGGCGTGATCAGCGGCTTCGACATGACCGCCGAGGCGGCGCTGGCGAAGCTCTACTACCTCTTCAGTCGCGGGTATCGAGTGGAACGGGTCAAGCGCGAGATGCAACGCGATCTGCGCGGGGAGATGACGGTGACCATTGAGAGCTAAAATGCCTCCATGAAACACCTCCGCATACTGACCTCAGCAGTTCTGCTGCTCATCACATGCAGCGCCATCGCCGCCGACCCCACGATGCCTGAGATCTTCAAACGAGGCAAAGACAGGTTCGCCGCCGGCGATTTCAAAGGGTCGCTCGCAGATTTCGAGATGCTCGATACGATGAGCGCGCGACCCGAAAACGCTGCCGCCCGCGTCAAGCTCATTCCGGTG
>DATLWH010000476.1:0-4439 GCA_035576505.1 Thermoanaerobaculia bacterium
CCGATCTTGCGCCCGAGGCGCCGCCCCGTGGCGACGCGCCCGTCGATGAAGTAGGTCCGGGCCAGTGCCATGGCCACCGTGCGCATCGTTCCTTTCTGGATGGCGTCGCGCACGAGCGAGCTGGAGACGCGGATCCCGCGGATCTTCACTTCGTCCACGCCCTGAACGGCGAAACCATGTTCCGCGCCTGCTGCCATCAGCTTCCCGAGATTCCCTTCCCGGCCAGCCCCGAAGCAGAAGTCGCGCCCGATGCGTACGTCGCTGACCTGCAGGGCGCGGACGAGAAACTCGGCGATGAAACGATCGGCCGTCCACCGCGAGAACTCGTGCGTGAACGGCACGACGATGAGCGCATCGACGCCCATGTCCCGCAGCAACTCGTGTTTCTGAGGCAGCGTGAGGATCTGCGGAGGAACCCGGTCCGGCGCAACGATCGAGAGCGGATGGGGATGAAACGTGATGACCGCCGAGGGCCGCCCCGTCTCCCGCGCCCGATCCACCACTCCCCGGATGATGGCCTGATGCCCGATGTGCATCCCGTCAAAGTTCCCGATCGTGGCCACGCATCCGCGAGGCAGGTCGGTCTGACGAAGGGGATCGTTGATGAGGATCATACGTTTGCTGACGAGCAGGGATCATCGCATACGTGGAGATGTGGCACAGACACTTCCGTCTGTGCTCCGGCTGAAGTCGCCGGCCCTGACGGCTTGCAATCTTCAGCCGTGGCGAGACCCAGCACAGACAAGAGTGTCTGCCACATCGGTCTGATCTAAACTTGCTTCTGTGAAACGACCGCTTCGCCTTCTCATCCTTCTGCTCGCAGCAATGATCGCTTCCGCGGCCATGGGCGAGGACCGTCCGTCCCGTCCACCGGATAAAGGATGCCGCTGGGAGAAGGTTTCCAATGCAACGCTGGGCTTCGAGGCCTGGGTCGAGCGTTGCGACTACGGTTTCCGGAAGATCGACTTCTTCATCAAGGGATCGTCGCTTTACACCCGCTTCTCGGATGGCGGCGCGCCGGAGGCTCTGGTGGATGTTCTCCCGCTCCTGCCGGGCGAAACGGCGGAGGCAGGGCTGAAGAGGATCTTCGCGGCGCACACGGACCGGAAACTGGTCAAACGTTGCGTGCTCGCGCCGTATCCCGGCGACAGCCGCCCCGGCGCGAAGCGATACACGTTCCTGCCCGATAAGGCGTACAAGAAAGAGATCGACGCCAAGTCCAGCCCGGACGAAGTCGGCGACCCGCCATGCGGCGACTGGGGCGATGCCCCCGACGGCATTCAGTATTTCGAGGTCCAGCCGGCTAGCGGCGCCAGGAGCGTTCTCTTCGTGCGTGTCGGCCAGGATGTGCCGCTGTTTGACGAGAAGACGCTGAGGCTCTTTGCCGGGAAGCAGTGAGGCCACCGCGGCGACCGCATGAATGAGGAACTGCTACGGCAGTGGGTAGCACAGCATTCCGCGGCGGTCGACGCCACGATCGCGGGAGTGGTGATCGTCGTTGTCATCGTGCGGCTGCTGCTGTGGCTGCGCAGCAAACCGCTCGGCGCTTCCGTGGCTGAGCTCAGCGAGGCGCTGAGCAAAGAACCGCGGGCGCCGGGAGCAGAAGCCCGTCCGATGACGCCGCGGTTCAAGCGGAACATGATCGTGGGGCTCCTCTTCGCCGCGCTCTGCGTCATCGCCCTCGGCCTCTCGATCGCGTGGAGCGAGCTTCCGTGGCTTCGCTCGACGACGGCGCCGGCGCAGCTCATCAGCACGCACGCCAGCCACGGCGGCCTCGAGGCGCTGTACCGGGTCCAGCCCGAGGGGGCGCCGGCGTTCATGGCCACGTTCTCGTTTGTGCAGCGAGGCTCGAGTTGGGTGGGCGTCGACAACGAGGTGAGGTCGATTCACGTCGTCGACGTTCTGAACAATCCCCTCCGTTACCGGATCCACGAGCGCTCGAGCTCGAAAAACCCCAGGGGATCGGATCTGGTCAAGACCGGCCTGGCCATCGCCGGTTTCTTCGGCCTGGCACTTCTGGCGGCGGCGCTGCGGCTGGCGTTTTCGTGAGCCTCGTTGAGCTTTTGGCTCGTTTTGGGTTTGGATCGGGCGGCTCAGCTTCACGCCGGGACCGCGGATACCTCTTGCGCGATCGTCTCAGGGAAAAGGCGCGTAACGGACGCGGCTAGAATCAGGACCGTGGCGAGCCCGGCGACAAAGGCGATGACGGGCCGGCCGGGCAGGCCGGCAAATGCCAGAAGGGTCGCCCAGGCTCCTGCAGTCGTCAATGGCCGCAAGCCAACGCCGATCCAGTACCAGCGGGACGATCGTTCCCGGTATTGAAGGGCGAGAGCACGGCAGGCAAGGAAGAACAACAACCATTTGAGCGTGCCGAAAATCGGTAAGGTCGTGAACGCGCGTGATCCCGCCAGTTTCGTATCGCGGTCGATATTGCCGAGGCAAAGAAGGATCGAGGCGTTTTCAAAGCAGTCCGCGATTCCGGTCGCGATGATGCAAAAGACGACGCTCTGCCACAAGTTTCCACGTCGTTGCGTTCCGTCGAGCGTGGCCGGCGAATCGGGCAGCCAAAGCGCCACAAACAGAAGAACGTAACCGGCGATGAAGAAGAAGTCCCAGCGAATGATGGTGCGCCAGTCGGAGACACTCTGTCGCGAGACCAGCCCGGACATTTCGCCCTCGTTCCTGGGGATTTCGATGGCGAGAATGGGTCGATCCATGGTGCCGCGCGGTTCGATCGGCAATGCCGAGACGAGCTTATACGAGATGAACGACGCCGATAAGAGAATCGAGAGCGCGATGATGACGAGCGATTGGTGATAGCGGCCGATGAGAGTCCGCAAACGTTGGCTATTCATTTCACTTCTCCGCCTCAGGATTCAACGGCATGCCCCAGCTCTCGATCCGGCCGACGCGATGACGCGACAGATCGCCGTCCGCTTCACTTTGTAACCAGCGAACGACCGTTTCCCGGAAATCCATCAGGAACGGGTCGTCCTCTGTCCAGTCGGGGTAAATCGTCCCGACGAGAACGGATTTCGACCGTTCCAGGTCAACCTGCTGCGAGCGGTCGAACAGGTATTCGAATGCTTTGCCGATGTTGACGGCCAGAGCGCCAACGCGTGAGTTTTCGTTTGTGGCCGCATCCGCGTCACGCCGGGCGATGTTCTCGATCACGAGAATCTGCCCTGCTCCGGTGGCGAGAGCTGCCTCGATCGGCACGCGATGGGCATAGCCGCCGTCGACAAACAGGCCGGGACGCCGGCTGCTCTCGAGCTCTACGCTCGCCGCCGGATAAATAGGGAATGGCGAGCCGGAGGCAAAGACCGCATCATCAAAAGGCCGTGCACTCAACGGATGGAGCGAGTCGCGCACTGCGGCGATTCTCGTTCGCCAGTAGCCGAGATACGCATAATAGTCGCCTCGGTAGCGGTCGAAATCGCGAAGCTGCGCGCCGAAGCCCGTTACGGAAACGACGAGAGGCACGATAGGCTCACGCTGCATCCCGCGGAGACCGATACTGCTCTTCAATGCCTCCTGAAAGGTCTGCCGTCCCTTCTCGCCCGAATAAAGGGCCGGTGCCACGAAAATGAGATAAACCGCGATGCCGATGCCTCCCCAGCCAACGAGCGTCAGCGTCGGCGTGTACGGGAAAGGGGCTAAGCCGGACGGTGTTACCAGGAAATTGAATCCCTCGAGGTGACGGTGACCGCGGTGGGGTCGGGCGATCTCGACGATCAGCTTTGCGGAAAAGAGAGCGCCGGTGAGCACCCACACCCAGTACGCGCTTGTCATCTCCAGCTCGGTGACGTCTCCCGAGGCATAGCCGAACCAGAAGAAGATCGCCGTCAGCGACAGGAGCAGAAAGAGCACCAGGATCGCTTTAACGTACATTCGTTTTCGGCTCCGGTCTGGTCGGATACCGAGCGATATGGCGATGACGACGAGGCCTATGATGATCAGGATTGGCACCGCCGCCGAGACGAGGCTCCAGAACTTCGTGCCGTGTGAGCTACGCAACCACCAGTGCTGGAAAGGAGATAACCCTTTTTTCTCGCTCCTTGTGGAGAGCGCGATCATCGCCGTCGCCGCATAGAAGCTGACCATCGTCAGTAACACGCCAGCCACGATGCCGATTCGATTGACAGGGCTGCAGGTAACGGTCGATACCGAATGGAAGTAGTGTGCGGTCATAACGACAACTAAGAACGCCATCCCCTCGTACGCCGGGTGATAGGCAGGATTCAGTAGCGTGTTTCGCCAGATCAGAAATGGCGCCCCGGCGATGACACCCGTCAACGACACCGTGAGCCACACCGGCAGCTCTGACCGAGTCGATCGCTCGGTGTCGAGGTGAACGGCGGAAACGCCGGCGAAGACGATCAACGTCAGAAGAATGGAGATCCAGCGGAACACTCCGAGTGGCGGAAAGACCGTCGACG
>DATLWH010000477.1:0-2530 GCA_035576505.1 Thermoanaerobaculia bacterium
CTCATCCGCCGCACCCCCCGCACCCGCCGCCGCAGCCGCCCCCGCAGCCTCCGCCGCAGGAAGATCCGCACGACGAGCCGCCGCCCAACGCGTCTGATTTCCGTGGTTCGAAGAGCCGCTTCGCCCAGGGAAGGCCAAGGCCATCGAGCACGCTGACGCCGAAGACCGCGACCAGCAACGACAGCTCCGCCGTCGCGCCGCCGGTTCGCAGTTGCCCCGAGCGCAGCTTCAACGACGAAAAGAGATTCTGAATCTCGCTGAGGAAGGTGGTTCCGAGCACGGTTCGATGCGGAAAGGCCACCTTGGTCGCGGCCACGATGGCGGCGATCGTGAGAATGATCAGAAACAGGACGTTCGTGCGCCCGCGCGCGAAGGCGACGAACAGCTTGACCACCGAGAAGCTGAGAAGAATGGCCACCGCGCAGGCGAAGATCTGCCGGCGAAGCGCGTTGATGGTTGCGTCGGGCAGAAGGTTTCGCTTCACAAGCTGCCGCGCGTATTCATCGCAGGCACTTCGAAGCCCCGGATCGCTGAGGAGATCCTTCGGGTCGGTGTCGTCCGCACAGCGCGCGAGCAGTGCCCTCTCGATCTCTCTGCGCACCCGCGTCGCGAGGCCCTCCTGCGAGGTGCGCAGCTTCTCGCCCAGCATCGTGACGAGACCGCGGTCGACGAGCGAAACGACGGCGGTGCGGATTGACTCCTTCGCCCCTCCGCGGAGATAGGCGATCAGGTACGGATCGGTGAACGCCGCCTGCGTGAGGTCAGGATGCCTCCGCGCCTCATCGATCTCCCGTTTCACCTTGCCGCCGTCGTATTGCAACGGCATCTCGCGGAGGCGGCGGAACCACCAGATGAATAACAGAACCAGGAGAGTCAACGTCGCGTAGAACGCCAGAAACTGCGGCCCGCGAAAGTCGAACGGGTTCATAAACGCTTCGAACGGTCGTAAAGCGCGTGGGCCAGCTCGATGGCCAGGAAGAGGAGCGGAGCGGCGCTGCCGGCCGGAAGCGGTCGTTGCTCCCGCGCCTCGGAGAGATGCGGCAGAAGCGCCGCGAGATCGGCACGTCCCAGTTCGCCCACGACAATCAGCAGCGCTTCTTTCGGCGGCGGCTTCGTTTCCTCGCCTTCCAGCTCGAGGATCGCCGCCGCCGAGGTGCGCAGCGGTCCCGCCACTTCGGCCAGCGTCACCGCCGCCTGCTCCTCACGAAGGCTGCGCTGGACGTACATCTCGCGCAGCCGGATCGTCAGATTGAGCAGCACCTGCTGTACGCGGCGCACGAGGTCCGCGCGCGGGATGTCGAGCGAGGCGAATGGATCGTCGCCGTAAAGGACGACGTGCCGCCGGCGGATATCGGCGAATTTCTGGGCGAACTCCTTCGTCGCATCCGCGATCTCGCTCTCGAGGAGAAACATGGTGTTCAGAGCGATCGCGGCCTGGGCGAAACGAAACGGTTCGCGCAACGCGTTCGCCTTCTCCTGATCGAACCCTCGCAGAACGATCACGAGATTGACATCCGAGGTGGCCCGCAGACGCCCCTCGGCCGCCGAGCCATAGAGAACGATGGCGCGCAAATCATCGCCGAACGCGCTCTTCGTCGTTTCGACGAACGCCTCCAGCGTCTTCCGGACGGCCTCCGGGGTTTCAGGAAGTGACATCACGATGTACGAAAAAGCGTAGCAGAATGACAGGCACGATGTCCTCCAGCTACATCCACGGTACGAGCGACGACGAGCAGCGTCGCCTCTCGCTCATGAACGACGTTCTGCTCAACACGGCCATGCTGCGGGAGATGCAGCTTCGCGGCGGCGAGCGCATCCTCGACCTCGGCTCCGGCCTGGGACAGTTCACGAGGACCATGGCGCGGGCAGTGCCACACGGCCAGGTCGTCGGTATCGAGCGCGATGAGGAGCAGCTTGCCTCGGCCAGGCGACTTGCGGAGAAGGACGGTGAAGCGTCCCTCGCCGATTTCCGTTCCGGCGACGCGTTGAATCTCGACCTCGGCCAGGAGTGGGGGACGTTCGATGTTGCCCACACCCGCTTTCTGCTCGAACACATTCCCGATCCGCTGCGCGCGGTCCGGTCGATGGTGAATGCTGTCCACCCCGGCGGCCGCATCGTTCTGGCCGACGACGATCATGGCGTGATGCGTCTCTGGCCCGAACCGCCCGGCTGGATGAGTCTATGGGACGCCTATATGCGTGCCTACGACCGCATCGGCAACGATCCGCTCGTCGGCAGACGCCTCGTGCAACTGCTGCACGAAGCCGGTGCCCAACCGGTGCGCAATACCTGGGTTTTCTTCGGCGGCTGCGCCGGAATGGAGACCTTCCCCACACTGGCCGCGAACATGGCCGGCGTCGTCCAAACCGCCCGCGAAACCATCGTCTCCATGCACCTCTTCGACGCCGATGCTTTCGATCGCGTCATGGACGACTACCGCCGATGGTCCCAGCGCCCCGACGCCGCCCTATGGTTCTCGGTGGCGTGGGCGGAGGGGGTGGTTGGGGGGTAGATTAGTAGATTAGTGGA
>DATLWH010000478.1:0-4799 GCA_035576505.1 Thermoanaerobaculia bacterium
GCAGACGGCGCTGAGCGTATCGTCGAACCCCGCGGTGGCGGGCGTGCCGGTTGTGCTTCGCGCGATGGTCATGGCGGCCGGCAGGCCACCGCAGGGAACCGTCACCTTCATGGACGGCTCCAGCGTGCTCGGAGTCGCGGACCTCGGGTCCGATCAAAGCGCCTCGCTGACGGTCAACACATTCACTCCGGGAGTGCACATGCTGACCGCTCTCTATCTCGGTGGCACCGGCCTGGGCGCCAGTAACTCGGCGCCGATCGAGCAGCAGATCGAGGCGACAGCGTCCGGCTGCGCGCCGATCATCGTGGCCTCTCCGGCGGATACGATGCTTTCCGCGGAAGGAACCGCGACGCTGACAGTCGGCGCTGACGGAGGTCAGCCGCAGATGTTCCAGTGGTTCGTCGGCAGCTACCCCGACATGAGCCGGCAGTTTGGTTCGACAGCGACTGCCCGGATCACGAACACATGGGCGCCGACCGACGTCTGGGTGCTCGTGACGAACGGCTGCGGAATGGCGCACGCATCGGCGCACATCACGGCGTTCGTTCCTTCGCGGCGCCGCGCGGCGGGGCGTTAGCCCACTGCTCGGCAAGAGCCAACGGCATCCGCCTCCCCCCGCTGAAAAGCGCGGTGGGGAGAGGGACGCTCGACAAGCACTATTTTTTGCGATTTCACTTGCGGCAGCGCTCCTTTATTCGTCGCTCTCTAAGACCCGCATTGATTTGATCAATTCGTGATACACAGCAAGCCCCTGGCGTCCCACCTTCGTGTCGGGCCCTTCGAAGAAGATTTCGAACAATTCGCCCATTTCGTCGTCAACGGGCACACCAAGAAACGTCTCAACGACGATCATGCGGCGGCGGTCGATCGAACGAATCTCCACCGCCTGCAGCACACCGACGGAGAATCGTCGAACCTGGATGTGCCGGCCTCTCCGGCGTGCATAGTGAATCTCGTGCGCGATCCGGTCGTGGAAATTACGGTAACTCCGGTCACGATACGGCTTGTACCAGTCCAGGCCGATAAAACTCGCGAACGCTGGCTGCGATGGGAAGAGCTCGAGACCTGGCGACTCAGAGGAACACCACCCCTTCGGGGTCTGGATTGTAAGTACGTAATCGTCGAGCGGTATTCGCCTGGAGGTTGATGGAGCGTCGCAGGGCTCCGCCTTCGCCGGAGGACCCGCGGGCGGCTGTTGCAGTGTGGATAGCCGCAGTAGCAGCAGAATTGTCAGCATCTCGGACCTGGCCGGCATCATAGACGAGCCGGCGAGCCGTTGGAGCCAGCAGCTTCCGAATCGGAGCGGTCCCCAACCCGCGACGGCATACGCGCTAGCTTTAAGGCCACGGCAGCGCCGCGATAGCGGCCCAAGATGGTAGCCAGGGGTGCGAGCGCTTTCTGCGAGCACCCCTGGTTCGGATGTTCGATTGAGACGTGCCGCGTCAGCGGCACTGGAGGATCAACGAGATGCGTCGCGATTTCCAGTGCCGCTGACGCGGCACCAAAACTATGTGCCTCGTTACCAGGGGTTGCTCGCAAAAGGCTCACGCACCCCTGGCTACCTTCTTCTGCCGCTATCGCGGCGCCCGGTCGTTAGCTTTAAAGTTAGCGCCTATCCTTGGTGAGGCCGGCTGGTTCGGCCGAGGGCGCCCTCGCGCGTGGCGTAGAATTGCCCTCACGCAGTCCAAATGAGCGGTCTAACCAAACGGGACGCCGGCTTCCTGGTCGTTGTCACGATCGTCGTTCTCGTATTCGCCGGCACGGAAGCCAACGCTTCCACGTATGCCTGGTTCCTGCTGTTTGCCGCGGCCTGGTGGACGGCGCGGCGAGCCCGGCGCGAGGCGCGGCTCCGGACAGGCGCGCTCGAAGAAGCGTTGCAGGCGGAACGCGCGGCGCGCATGGAGGATGTGGCGCGCCTGACCGAAGCGATCGGTCAACTCGGGCAACGGACCGCACCTTCCCCGATCACTGAGGAGGTTCCGCCGCCTGTCGTGGCGCAGGCGGTTGAGAGCGTGGCCATTGCTGCCGAGACGCCCGAGCCGATCCTCGAGCCTGAGTCTGAGCCTGAGTATGCACCGCCTCCTCTGCCGCCGGCGGCGACACCAACACCGCCGAGGGACTGGGCGAAAACGATTCGCTCGGCGCTCGATCTCGAGCAGATGCTCGGTACGAACTGGCTGAGCAAGCTCGGCGTCGGGGTTCTCGTCCTCGGCATCGCTTTTTTCCTGGCGTGGCAGCTCAAGGAGGTCGGTCCGCTCGGAAAGATCGTCACCGGCGTTCTCGTCAGCGCCATCCTGCTCGCCGGCGGAGTCTGGGGCGATCGCCATCAGTCCTACCGGTTGCTGGCGCGCGCGGCACTGGCCGGCGGATGGGCTCTTCTGTTCTTCGTCGCGTACGCCGCTCACCATTTTCCGGCCACGCGTGTGATCTCGTCTCCGCTTCTCGGGCTCGTGCTGATGCTCATCATCGCCGCGGCCATGGTCGGTCACACCCTCCGCTTCCGTTCGCAGGCCGTGACCGGCCTCACGTTTCTGCTCGCATTCGCCACCGTGGCGTTGAATCGGGTCGACGTCTACAGCCTCTCGGCGAATGTGGTTCTGGCGATCGGGCTCTGCCTCGTCGTCCTGCGCATGCAGTGGTTCGAAATGGAGGTTTTCGGCATCCTGGCCGTGTATCTGAACCATTACCTCTGGCTCGTCCCGATCATCGAGCCAATGCACGGCAACGTGCATCCCTTCCCTCAGTTCCCGGCCAGCGCCACGCTCCTGCTGCTGTATTGGGCCGTGTTCCGTGCCTCCTACGTCGTGCGTGCCCCGACGGACGAGAGGACGTCCGCCGTGGCCGGTGTGCTCAACATCGTGCTGATGGGAAGTGTGATGCGGTACCAGTCGGCGCATCCCGAGCTGGCGTTCTGGGGTTGCCTGATGCTCGGGGCGATCGAGATCGGGCTCGGGCAACTGCCCCGCGTGCGCCGGAAGCGCATCACGTTCGTCGTCCTCAACACGATCGGCGCGGCGCTGCTCGTGGCGGCGATCCCACTCCGCTTTGCCCCTGCCTATGTCTCGGCGCTCTGGCTGGTGGAAGCGGAGCTCTTCTTCTTCGTTGGTGTGCTCACCCGTGAACGGCTCTTTCGCCGTCTGGGAAGCCTGACCGCTCTCCTCACGGCGATGTACCTGGTGGCCGTCCACGGTGCGCGCATTCTGGGTGATCGCCTCGGCGGCGGAGATCCTGTTGCGCACTGGACGCTGGGCGCGATCTTCGCGGCGGCTACGCTGCTCCTCTATGCCGATGCCTCGTGGGCGCCGCGCCGCTGGCCTGCGCTCTTCGACGACCCGATCGACCGCCGCCTCGGGCAGTACCTCAGTTACGCGGCTGGCGCCGTCGGTGTCGCCGGTGGCTGGATCCTGTTTCCCGACGCCGGGGCGGCCGTGGCCTGGATTGCGCTGGCCGTTCTGCTGGCAGCGGTCGCGCGCCGTTTCGAGATGCCCGACCTGACCGTGCAGGCGAACATCGTGGCCGTGCTCGTCGTCATTCGGGCCCTTGCCGTCAACCTGCCGTCGAACAGCGTTGCCGTTCATGTTCCGTTCGGTATCACCTACCGCTTGCTTACAGGCTCCGCGATCGTGGGGCTGTTCTATTTACTGTCCCGATGGAATCGCAGTGAAACGATTCGATTCACGGCCTATCTGCCGGGTGCTGTCACGTGGACGGCGACGGCGTTGGCGTCTCTGCTGCTCTGGTACGAGCTGCGGCCGATCAGCGTGGCCATCGCCTGGACAATCCTCGGATTGCTGCTGCTGGAGACCGGTGAAGCGCGAGGCTCGCTGAATCTGCGCCGGCAGGCGTATGTCTTGTTTGCCGTTGCATTCCTCCGCGTGTTTGTCGTGAACCTCAATGCAGAGCAGGCCGGAGTACTGGGGCCGCGGCTCTACACGATTCTTCCGATCGCGCTGGCGCTGCTCTACGTTCATGAACGGTTGTATGCGGCAGGCGAAGGCCACGAGAGAGAGCGGCGGTATCAATTGTCTTCCGTCTTCGCCTGGCTCGGAGCGTTGTGCTTCATGGGCCTGCTCCGTTTCGAGGTCCCGACCGATGTGGTGGCGACGGCGTGGGCGGCGCTGGCGCTGGGATTCGTTGCGCTGGCCTGGATTGCCGATCGCCGCGTCTTTCTGCACATCGGGATCGCCCTGAGTCTGGCTACTCTGGGCCGCGCCATCCTTCACGATCTTTACGAGCGAAGCTATTTCCCCTGGCCGGGGAAGGCGGATCCGTGGATGCTCGTGGGAGGGGCGGCGGCGTTGCTGCTGGCTTCGTTGCCGTTTGCATTCCGTTTGCGGCGGATTCCGGCCGAAACCGTGGGACCGGCCTGGCGCAGGACTCTGATCCGGATGGATGGGCGGCCGGAGCAGATCCTCTTCTTCGTGCCGCTCGTGCTGGTCACCGCTCTCTTGGCCACCGAGATGCGCCGCGACATGATCACCGTGGCATGGGGGATCGAGGCCGTAGTCGTCTTTCTATTCGCTCTATGGGTCAAGGAGCGGAGCTACCGCCTGGCCGGACTGGCGCTGCTGCTCCTGTGCGCGGCGAAAGTACTCCTCGTCGACTTCTGGTCGCTGAGCATGCGGGCCAAGGCGCTGACAGGCATCGTCATGGGTGTGGCATTGATCGGCGTGTCGTTTCTGTACACGCATCGGCGCGACCTGATCCGGCAGTTCTTATGAGACATCGCTTGTACCTCATCGCGAGCATTGCTCTTCTCGGTGCAGCCCTGGTCGTCGCTCAACGGAGGCCGGTCACGG
>DATLWH010000479.1:0-2629 GCA_035576505.1 Thermoanaerobaculia bacterium
CGATGGCGAAGAGCGCGCGCAGCGATGGGACCGTGTAGCGCCGGATGTCAATGCCGTTGACCAGAATCGATCCACGTTGCGGCTCGTAGAAGCGAAGGAGGAGCGCGGTCACCGTGGTCTTGCCCGCGCCGGTATGGCCGACGATGGCGATCCGTTCGCCGCGGTTCACCTTGAACGAGACATTCTTCAGCACCCACTCCGGCTCGTTGTAGGCGAAGCAGACGTCGCGGAACTCGATCGACTCGAAGTGATCGATCTGCAGCGTTCCCTCGTCAAGGATGCGCGGCGGAGTGTCGAGCGTCTTGAAGATCCGTTCGCTCGCCGCCATGGCCGCCTGCAGAATGTTGTACTTCTCCGAGAGGTCGGAGATCGGTTCGTAGAAACGTTGCGCGTACTGAAAGAACGCGATCAGGGTGCCGATGGAGAGCAGGCCGCGGATGACCTGACCGCCGCCGTACCAGACGATCAGCGCCATGCCGATCGTCTCCACCAGTTCCACGACGGGATAAAAGACCGAGTAGTAGAAGACCGAATCGAGGTTGGCGTCGCGGTGGCGGGCGTTGAGCACCTCGAACTTCTCGGCCTCGTCGGCCTCCCGGTTGAAGAGCTGGACCGTGGCCATCCCGGAGATGTGCTCCTGGAGGAAGGCGTTGATGGCCGCGATGCGAGCGCGCGTCTGGCGATACGTGATGCGCGCGCCCCGCCGGAACCACGCCGAGGCCAGGATGATCAGAGGGATGATCGAGAAGAGCACCAGCGCCATACGCCAGTTCATCCAGAACAGCACGCCGACGATGCCGATGAGCACGAAGATGTCGCCGAAGATGGAGACGAAGCCGGCGGTGAACATCTCGTTGAGCGCATCGACGTCGGTGGTGACACGCGTCATCAGCCGGCCCACCGGGTTGCGGTCGAAGAACTGGATGTCCAGCCTCTGCAGGTGGTCGAAGATCTGTTTGCGGAGGTCGTACATGATGTACTGCCCCATCAGATTCATCAGCACCATCTGCGTGTAGAGCACGGCGAAGCCGCCGAAAAGAACGACGAAGTACAGACCGGCGGCGAGGTTGATTCCGCTGAGCGGATCGAGCGCCCATCCGTGCGCCACGAGCCACCCGCCGATGCGTTGGCTGACCCCGGCGGCATGCGCTCCCTGCAAGGGCGCCACATAGAGATCAATGGCCACGGCCACGATTGCCGGCCCGGCGATCTCCAGCGCCGACGACAGAATGACCAGCACGACCGACACCGCGGCCCGCAGGCGGTATGGCCTCAGATAGCGCAGCAGCCGCCGCGCCAGATGCGGGTCAAAGGCCTTGGCGCCTTCGTCTTCGTGTCGGTCGATGTCGGCCATGGTGTTATGAGTTGCTGGGTTGCTCAGTTGCTGGGTTGCTCAGCAACCCTCAAGCGATTTCCGCGATCTCCTCCTCCAGGGTCTGTCTCCGATAGAGGTTTGCGTAATAGCCGTCGTGGGCGAGGAGGGCCTCGTGCGTTCCTCGCTCGACGATACGGCCATCGTCGAGAACGATGATCTTGTCGGCGTCTTTCACCGATGAGACGCGGTGCGAGACGATCACGGCGGTGCGGCCTTTCCGGATCTCGCGCAGCGCGCGGAGGATCTGCTCCTCGGTCGACGTGTCGACGGCACTCAAGGCGTCGTCCAGGATGAGGATGGCCGGGTCACGGACGAGCGCGCGGGCGATGGCCGTCCGTTGTTTCTGGCCGCCGGACAACGTGATGCCGCGCTCTCCGATGAGCGTGCCCAGTCCTTGCGGGAAGGACGACACGTCGCTCGACAGTCCAGCCAGCGCGGCCGATTCCTCCACTTCCTCCGGCGATGCGTCGCGGCGGCCGAAACGGATGTTCTCCTGGATCGATTCGGAGAAAAGAAACGTCTCCTGCGGTACGGCCCCGATCCACTGGCGCAGCTGCGCCACGGGGAACGACTCGACCGGCCTTCCGTCGATGAAGATCGTTCCGTGCGGCGGCTCGAAGGTCCTCGTGATCAGCGCCAACAGCGTCGACTTGCCGCTCCCGGTGCGGCCGACGATGCCGACGGTTTCGCCGGGGCGCACGTGAAGGGTGATGTCACGGAGAGCGAAGCGGGAAACCGGCTCATGTGGGACGGAGTCTCCAGTCCGTCCGTACGAGAACGTGAGATTGCGAATCTCGATCTCTCCGCGTACCGGCGCGAGGACGCGCTCGCCGGCATTCACCTGGACATCGGGTTGGACGGACCACACCTCGTGAAGCCGGAGCATGGAGGCCATGCCGCGCTGAAAGAGATTCGTCACCCAGCCGAGCGCGATGAGCGGCCAGACCATTCGCCCGAGGTAGAGTTGGAAGGCGATGAAACTCCCGATCGACAGCGTGCCGCGGATCATGTCGCGGCTGCCGAGGTAAAAGATCAGACAGAAGAGAACGCCGATCATGGCGTGCAGGCCGGGGTAGAACATCGCCGTCAGCTTGATGACCGTACGGTTGCGCCCGACATACTCGCGGTTCATCGCCGCGAACATCTGACTCTCGACCTGCTCTCGCCCGAAGGCGCGGACGACACGCACGCCGGCAAGGTTCTCCTGCACGCGCGCCGAGATGTCACCGAAGTAGTCCTGCACTGCCTTGTACT
>DATLWH010000480.1:0-2667 GCA_035576505.1 Thermoanaerobaculia bacterium
ATCGCCGGCGCGGCGTAGTTCCGCTTGTTGACCCACACGCCTACGTCCGTACCGCCCTGCACGATCGTGGATCCGGGGTGGTCGCGTTTGAAGGCGATGGCCTCGTCTAGCGTGGCCGGGGCGCAGAAGGAGCCAACCTGCACGGAATCGCTCGCATCCGGAAGGTTCGGGTAACGGTCGCGCATCTTCGCGACCGGCGCGCCATCAACCGCCAGCGCTGCTTTGATGATCGGTTCGTAGCCGGTGCAGCGGCAGAGGTTTCCGGTCAGCCCATCGCGCACCTGTTTTTCATCGAGGCGATCACAACGCTCGAACATACCGGCCATGGCCACGACGAAGCCGGGCGTGCAGTAGCCGCACTGCGCGCCGTGACATTGCACCATCGCCTCCTGGACAGGATGCAAGCCGTTCGTCTCACGCAGCCCTTCCACCGTGACGATCGACGCTCCGTCAAGCTGCGCGAGCGAAAGGATGCAGGAGTTGACCGGGCGATAGTCTGCATCGGCCGAACGCCGCGTCAGAACGGTACACGCGCCGCAATCGCCTTCCTCGCAGACGATTTTCGTCCCGGTCGCAGAGACGTCCTGGCGAAGATAGTTCGCCAGGGTCTCGAACGCCGTTTCGCCTTCGATGCGATGTTCGCGGCCGTTGATGTGGATGAGGATGTGGTCGCGCACGTCTACAGTCGAACGATCCCGTTGTACGTCTCCGGCCGCCGGTCGCGATAGAACTGCCACGTGTTGCGGACCTCACGGATCTTGTCCATATCCAGATCCGCCGTCACCAGAGCGTCGGCATCGCGAGGGGCCACGGCGAGCATCTGGCCGCGCGGATCGCAGAAATAGCTCTGACCGTAGAACTCGCCGATGTTCCACGGCGCTTCGTAGCCGACACGATTGATGGCGCCGATGAAGTAACCGTTGGCGACTGCGTGCGCCGGTTGCTCGAGCTTCCACAGGTACTCCGAAAGCCCCGCCACCGTCGCGGAAGGGTTCATCACGATCTCCGCTCCGGCCAGTCCCAGCTCTCTCGCCCCCTCGGGGAAGTGACGGTCGTAGCAGATGTAGACGCCGACCTTTGCGTAAGCAGTGTCGAAAACCGGATACCCGAGGTTGCCCGGGCGGAAGTAGAACTTCTCCCAGAAGCCGGGTGCCACGTGCGGAATGTGGTTCTTGCGGTACTTGCCGAGGTAGGTGCCGTCGGCGTCGATCACCGCGGCGGTGTTGTAGTAAACGCCGGTCGACTCCTCCTCATACAGGGGCACGACGATGACCATGTTGTATTTCTTCGCGTACTCCTGCATCAGCTTCGTGGTCGGGCCGTCGGGGATCTTCTCGACGGCGTCGTACCAGCGCGTGTTCTGTTCCGCGCAGAAATAGGGGCCGGTGAAGATCTCCTGCATACAGAGGATCTGAACGCCTTCGGCGCCGGCCTGGTCGACGTACTTGAGCGTGCGTTCGGTCTGGGCCTCGCGGATCTTCTCGAGCGATTCGCTCGTGTCACAGGCGAGGGACGTCTGAATCAAACCACCTTTGACGATACGGGACATGCGTGTTTTCTCCGATTTGGGCTCGTGGATTATTGCATTTTCAGCGGGTACAGCCGGCGGTGTTGGTTGCCCGAGGCTCGGCCACCCTTTCCCTGCCGTCAAATCCCGCGGTGAAGGTTTGTCGGCGACGATGATCGTCGGTTGTGGTGGTTCGGGCGGTGGAGGAGGCAACGGCTGCGGCACAGGCTCAGGATCAGTGATCGGCAACGGCTCCGGATCGGCGTCCGGCAGCGACTCAGGATCGATGGGAGGAGGATCTACGTAGGTTGGATTCTCAGTTCGACCAGGCCGTGGTTCGACCTCGGCCGCGCGGTCGGACTGGAGAGTCCGACCTACGTTGGTCCGACCTGCGTCGGTCCCGATCGCATTTTCGCGTTGCGCGTTTTTCCGTCGCCATGAGGCGCCTGCGATGATGATGACGATCGCTACGATTAGGAGGATGAGAATGGGGGTCATGCGGCGGCCGGAGCCTCGATGATACCGCTCGGGCGGAAGGCCTTCATCAGCAGAAGATGGGTGATCGCGGCGACGCCGAAACCGACGAACCAGGCGTAGTCGTACAGCGGGCGCAGCGTGGGGACGACGAGACCGATCCAGGCCGCGGTGCAGCCGAGCAGCGTGGCGAAGACGGCACGCAGATTCCAGCCGCCCGCGTATCGGTACGCGCCATCGGGGCGGTAGAGATCGCCGAGCACCAACTGCTTCTTTCGGACGATCCAGTAGTCGACGATCATCACGCCGCCGATCGATCCGAGGCCGCCGGAGTAGCCGAGGAGCCAGGTGAAGATGTAGCCGGACGGATCGGCCAGGAGACGCCACGGCTGCATGGCGATGGCGAGCAGGCCGGTAATCAGGCCGCCGGTGCGGAAGGAGATCCACTTCGGGAAGGCGTTGGCGAAGTCATTCGCGGGGGAGACGACGTTCGCGGCGATATTGACCGACAAAGTTGCGATGACGACGGTGAACATCGAGATGGCCACGACGAGCGGCTGCTTGAACTGTGCGACGAGCTTGAGCGGATCCCACAGCTCGTTGATGCCCATCGTCGGATAGATGACCACCGCGGCCGAGGTGATGATCACGCCCATCGCGGCGAAGACGGTCATCGTCGTCGGGAG
>DATLWH010000481.1:0-5412 GCA_035576505.1 Thermoanaerobaculia bacterium
CGCCATGCGCCGCTATAGCGGCCCAAGACGATAGCCAGGGGTGCGAGCGCTTTTTGCGAGCACCCCTGGTTGTCGAGCTCAATCAAAGTCGTGCCGCGTCAGCGGCACTGGATCATCAAACGAAGATGCGTCGCGATTTCCAGTGCCGCTGACGCGGCACCAAAACCAAGCACTTCGCTACCAGGGGTTGCTCGCAAAAGGCGCTCGCACCCCTGGCTATCTTCTTCTGCCGCTATCGCGGCGCGTGGTCGCAGGCTTACGTTGAATTTAGTGCGTCTTGCGGTGGGGAGTGTCTTGGGGTGGGGAGTTGAGGATTGGGAGGTCGGGGGTCGAGATTGGGGGTCAGTGAAGTGTTCGGAGTCTGGAGTGGGTTCGGCTTCTTCACTCCGACCCCCGACTCCCGACACCCGACACCCGCGTCACGATCGCCGAGCTCCCACACCCCACTCCCCGCTACCGAGTCACGATCGCCGAGATCCCTGCCGCTTCGAGCTTGGCGCGGACGGCGGCGGCTTGCTCGTGGGTTTCGAAGGGGCCGATGCGCACGAGGTAGAGCGAGGTGTGATCGATGGTCGCTTCCTGCCCGATCGCCTTCAGCTTCTGCTGCAAGGCCTTGGCGTTGCCTTCCTGCGAGAACGCGCCGACCTGCACCATGTAG
Source organism: Thermoanaerobaculia bacterium (assembly GCA_035576505.1). Classification (GTDB taxonomy): domain Bacteria; phylum Acidobacteriota; class Thermoanaerobaculia; order Gp7-AA8; family Gp7-AA8; genus JADGNZ01. The sequence continues at coordinate 659 of DATLWH010000481.1, forward strand.
CGTCCTGCGCGTGAGGTGGCTGGGGCCGACTTGGGAGGAACACCAGCGGCTCGGCCGGTGGCGGGTGCTGGCGAAGAGGCCGAAGGGGGAGCCGCCGCCCCACTGTGTCCCGACTTGTTCACAGGGACCTCTTCGATCGACGTGCCGTTTGCGGAGACCTGTCGGCGTGTCTCGGTACCGTTGGCGTGCAGCTCGGTGACCTCCACCCTGTCGACCGTTGCGGGGGCGGGTTCCGGCTGCGGTTGTGGCTGAGGCTGCACGGGGGCGGGAACCGGCACGGGGGCGGGAGTGACCGGCGCCGGTGCGGGGGTAGCCGGCATCGCCGCAACGGTTTTCTCGTCAGGCACATTGACCGCAAACGCCGCGGGCGGCTCGCGGTCGCCGCGGCCCATCTTCACCACGGTCATCTCGATCTCGCCGCCGCCGCTTTCGGCAATCCCGATCTGCTGCGCGGCGGCGTACGAAAGGTCGATCAGGCGATCGCCGACGTACGGGCCGCGATCGTTGACGCGGACGCGCACCGACTGTCCTGTCTTCGGATTGCGGACATCGAGGAGCGTACCGAATGGAAGGGTGCGGTGCGACGCCGTCATCAGCATCGGATCGAAAATCTCACCGTTTGCCGTCGTCCGGCCGGCGAACTCCTGCCCGACCCACCCTGCCGTTCCATGTGCGGACATCTGTTGCTGCGTCTGTGCCGACGCGGACGTTGATGCCGACGGCGAAACCGATGTCGCCCGCGACGCCTGCCGGTGGGCACACGCTGCCAGCGAAATCAACGCTACGGCCAGAAAAGCTCGTTTCATACCCGCACCTCGCCGACTTCTGATCCAATCTGTGCGCGCCCGGCCTCGAGAATGGGATCGACGTCCTCGATGAGAAATCTCTCCGTCTGCTGCCTGGCCAGTCCCGTGTAACGATCGGGCCGGGCCATGGCCTCGATCGATGCGCGATCGATGCCGAAGAGTGCGTCGGAGGCGATGCGGCCGAAGAGATCGTTCTCATTCGCCCCCGACTTCAGCGCATCGGCGGCGGCCTGGGAATGGATGCGCACGCGCTCGTGAAGCACCTGGCGGTCGCCGCCGCGCTGCACCCCTTCCATCATCAGGTTCTCGGTCATCATGAACGGAAGCTCCCGCCGGACGTTGGCGGCGATCACTTCCTCGTGAACCACCAGTCCGGCCACGATGTTGTCATAGATCAGGGCAATCGCATCGGCGGCCAGAAACGCCTCCGGGATGGCGATGCGTCGGTTCGCCGAGTCGTCGAGCGTCCGCTCGAACCACTGCGTGGCCGCCGTGAAGGCCGGATTGAGAGCGTTGACGAGGAGATGCCGCGCCAGCGCATCGATCCGTTCGGCGCGCATGGGATTGCGCTTGTACGCCATGGCCGACGAGCCCACCTGCTCCTCTTCGAACGGCTCTTCGATCTCGTGCAGACTCTGGAGGAGACGCATGTCGTAACCGAACTTCGAGGCCGATTGCGCGAAGCCCGACAGTACGTTCACGACCTGCGAGTCGACTTTGCGCGAGTAGGTCTGTCCGGAGACGGGATAGCTGCGGCGCATACCGACCTTCTCGGCCACGAGCTGCTCCAGCCGGTTGACCTTCGCTTCGTCGCCGCCGAACAGGCTGAGAAACGACGCCTGTGTCCCCGTCGCACCTTTGACGCCCAGGAGGGCAAGCTGGCTGAGACGGAACTCGATCTCGCGATCGTCGAGCAGCAGATCGTGCAGCCACAGCGTGGCGCGCTTGCCGACGGTCGTCAATTGCGCCGGCTGGAAGTGGGTGAAGGCGAGCGTCGCCGTCCCGCGCCAACGCCAGGCGAAGTCGCGGAGCTTGGCCATGAGATTGAGGATGCGCCTGCGGATGATGCCGAGGGCCTCACGCATCTGCAGGATGTCGGTATTGTCCGTGACGAAGGCGGAGGTGGCGCCGTTGTGGATGATTCCCTTTGCAGACGACGCCTGCAGGCCGTAGGCGTAGATGTGCGACATCACATCGTGCCGGATCTCGCGCTCGCGGCGTTCGGCATCCTCGTAGTTGATGTCGTCCGCGTGCGCCTTCAGGTCGGCGATCTGCTCGGCACTGATGCGCAGCCCCAGTTCCCGCTCCACCTCTGCGAGCGCGATCCATAGCCGCCGCCACGTCCGGAATTTGTAGTCGGCGGAGAAGAGATACGACATCTCCTTCGAGGCGTACCGCTCGTTGAGAGGGTTCTGTGCGGTGTCGCGCGTCACCGCTCCGAATTATACGGCGTTGACAGCGCGGCACCGACCCGCGACACTACCTTTACACATGCACCCCGCCGTCTCCACCCGGGCTCCGCGCCGCGCCGCACAGGCAATCCGCAGAATCGCCGTGATTCTGGTTGCCATCCTGGGTCTGGGCGGCATCGGTTCGCTCTTCGTCACCGGCCGCGCCACCTCGGAGTTGCAGCACTCTCGTAAACGCGTCGAATCGCTCAACGCCGAAATCAAGCAGCTCGAAAAGGAAAACAGCCGGCTGCGCGCCGAGATCGACAGCGTAAAGAAGTCGACCTACGCCGTGGAGCGGATCGCCCGCGTCGACCTGGGGATGTCGCGCAAGGGCGAGGTGATCTACCTGCTGCCGCGCTAACTGCGTTTCACCACAGAGGCCTATTCACCACAGAGGCGCAGAGGACACGGAGAGAAACTTCGTGGTCTGCAGTCGTCTACCGCCGCGCGGCCGTTGTCGCTTTCTCGACCTCCGCCACATACCCGTCGATCACTTTCGCTACGATCTCGATCTGGGCATTGGCATCGCTCCACTGTTTCTGCTCGATGGCCTCGCGTACGCCTGGGACGGTCTTGACGCCGTAGCCGGTGTAAAAACCGGGCGCGTAGATCTGATGGCGGAACCACGGCCGGCGCGGCAATCCTTCTGGGCTAAGAAGCGCCTGCTCGATGTGCATCATGGCGTGATCGACGGCGGCCTGACGCGCGACCGCATCGGCCGGCACCGCGGCGGCGGCGCGGTCGAACTCCTGCGCGCTTCGTTTCAGATGCGCCACAGCATTCTGCAGCGGCGCGAAATTGAGATACGGCGCGGTCTCTTCTGACTTCGGCGCGACGAACGTCTTCGTCGGATCGGCCGCGAGCTCGTAGGCGTTGTCGTGCACGAGGTGATTCCGGTCGTCGATGTCGCGCCGTGTCGTCTCGGCGAGCTTCGTCAGCTCGTCGAGGTAGCGCGACATCGTGTCGGCGAATGTCGTCAGCTCGAACGGCAGCACATCCGCGTTCGCCAGCCGCAGCACCAGCCGCCCGGTCGTCTTTGCCTGGACCAGACCATAGTCAAAGTTCGGATCGCCGAAGCGCGTGTAGTGATCGAACGAGTCGTAGACCGAGTGATACGACCCTCCGCCCCCCTCCCCACCGTATCCGATGTTCAACGCGGCGATGCCGGTGTGCTGCAGGAACGGCGTGTAGTCCGAGCCCGAGCCAAGGGCGCCGAGACGGATCAGCTCGTGCTCGCGCGCTTCCTTCCGTGCCTCCGCGTTCGTCGCGTTCGTCGCCTCACGCGCCCGCATGCGCGTGAGCACCGAGACGTTCCGCTCCGGATCGGGGACGTCGCGCGCCACCTGCGTGACGAGCCGCTCGAGCGTGTGCGAGCCCTCGGCGTCGAGGAAGCCGCGCGAGTTCGTGTCGGAGTTGATGTAGACGACCCCTTTGGATCGGAGCTCGTCGGCGTGCGTCTCCGCCCACTCCGTCGAGCCGATGAGTCCCTCTTCCTCGCCATCCCACGCCGCGAACTGGATCGTCCGTTTCGGCCGCCACCCGCTCTTGGCCAGCTCGCTGATCGCCTTTGCCTCTTCCAGTTGCGCGACCTGCCCGCTGAGCGGATCGCTGGCGCCGTTGACCCAGGCGTCGTGGTGATTGCCGCGCATGATCCACTCGTCTGGATACTGCGATCCGGCCATGCGCGCGATCACGTCGTACGCCGGCACCATGTTCCAGTTGAACTCGAGCGCCAGGTGGACGCGCGAAGGTCCCGGACCGATGTGATAGGTGATCGGCAGCGCACCACGCCACTCCGAAGGAGCGACCGGCCCACCGAGCGCCCGCAGGAGCGGCAGCGCATCGGAGTACGAGATCGGCAGAACGGGGATCTTCGTAATGACTTCGGCATCTTTCCGGTCGATCCGCTTCGCATCCGCCGTCGCGCCGATCCCTGGGGTGAGCGGGTCGCCTGGGTGTACCGGCATATCCATCACCGAGCCGCGCTGGGCGCCGTTTTCATTGCGATAGGCGCCTTTCGGATAGACGTCGCCCTGCGCATAGCCGTCGTCACGCGGATCGGAGTAGATGAGACAGCCGATGGCGCCGTGCTCCGCCGCCACCTTCGGCTTGATCCCGCGCCAGGAGCCGCCGTAGCGCGTGATCACGATCTTCCCCTTCACATCGATCCCGTGGCGCTCGAGGATGTCGTAGTCGGCAGGGATGCCGTAGTTCGCGTAGACGAGATCTCCCGTCACGTCCCCATCGATCGAGTAGGCGTTGTAGATGGGAAGCTGCTCGCTCTGTTGCCCGGAGGTGGCGTCGCCCGGCACCGGAGGCTCGACGAGCTTGGCCGTGAAGTGCTCCGGCGCGATCAGCTCGACCAGGCGCCGCTTCGGCGTGGGGAAAAGGACGCGGAACTCTTCGATATGCGTGTCATAGCCCCACGACTTGAAGAGCGAGGCCAGGAACTCGGCGTTGTCCTTGTCGTAGGGCGACCCCAGGTGATGCGGCCGGG
>DATLWH010000482.1:0-3972 GCA_035576505.1 Thermoanaerobaculia bacterium
CACCGAGGCTCGGGACCTTCGCGCTGAGCTTCGCAATCGTTGCGTACTACTGGCTCGTCCACCACCTGATTTTCGCATCACTGCGCGGCGTAAAGGTCGCTCTGATCTCTGGCGAACATGCTGTTTCTATTCACGATTGCCGTGTTGCCCTTCTCGACGGCGGTGCTAGGTCGTTACTCTCTCGCGCCGGCGGCGCTCGCAATTTATGGCGCCAATCTCTTCGCTTGTACGGCGACGCTGGCAGGTGTGTGGTTCGTCGCGGACCATTCTCACATCGCAGAACAACCCACAGCCAGCCAACGGCGCTACATTGTGCGGCGTTTCGGTGTTCAGTTGATTGTCGCGCTGCTGGGGATCGCATGCGCGTTCCTCGCTCCGGCACTCGCACTGAGCATCTTTGTCGCGATGCCGATTGTGTTCGCGCTGACCTACCGCCGGCGGTACTACTGACCGTCGTCGTCCGGCCACGGCGCGACACGGCATAGAGCTCGGAATCCAATTCGACGAGCCGGAGACGGTCATCAGCGCGATACGCGAAGTTTATGACCAGGCACGAAAGAGCACCGATGGGAATGGCCACGAGGATCCGAAACGATCTGGGGTTGACGGCGTCGAACAGTCAGAGTCAGTGACGCACCGCACGCCGCCTGGCAACCGATCCTTGACCGAGAACGTCGAGCGTGACCAGGCCGTCGTAGAGGACGATACTGGCGTTCTGCGGGGCGGTGATCTGCCCAACCGGCGCGGTCGATACCAGTACGCCGTTGACGGTCACGCGCGGCGCGGCAACGTCGTTCGTCGTCCATGAGACCGCACCGCCCGGAAGGGACCAGAGTGCGCCGAAGGGAACCGCGGCACAGTCGGCCGTGTGACAGCTTCCGGTCTCGGACTCAATGCCCGGCGGAAAGTTGCCGATATCGACGCCGAGGTATCGAGGGTCCTTGCCGTTGTCGTAGAGCTTGTCGTTCACGAAGGAAATGCGCGCCACATCGATTGGGTCGCTGTTGAGGCCCACTCCCCAGCTAGTGTTCGTGTGTACGTCGTCGCTCGCAAAGGTGACATCGTGAATGCCCGGCTGGTTGATCTCCACGCCATCGACGACCGCATTCGAATCCAGGTCATCGAAGCCCTGGCGCATGACCGTATTCTCGACGCGTAGAAAATCGACCTTTCCCGCCAGAAGGAGCTGGCCGCCCGCGCACTTTTCATGTCCGCCCGGGCCGCAGGTGTAGTAGACGTCGTCGCGATGGTTGTGGTCGAAGAGGCTGCGGCGCAGGACGAGCGGTGCCTGGGCCGTGCCGTGCACATCGAAGAGCACCAGGGCGTTCGAGCTGGCGTGCCAGAAGAGCGTGTCTTCGATCGTGAGCCCGCCTGTGAGCCCGGTGATCTCCAGCCCGAACTGGTACGGGGCGATGAAGCGCGCATGGCTGACGCGGGCGCTGCCGCAGGTGTTGAAGAATGCTCCGATGCTCTTGGACGCCGCGATGGTCACGTGGTCGAGCACGACATCGGCCACGCCAAAGATATCGATCGTACGGCTGCACGCCGGGTTATCGACCGGCGGGTTCGTCGGGGTGACCGGCGTACATGCGACATCGGCGTCCTCGTCGATCGTAAGGCTGCTGATTTCGGCGGCCAGGCTGCCGATGATCTGGATGAGGGGATAGTCGTGGTGGTCGATGCGTCGAATCGTGGCCCCGGCGTCCCCGCGGATGGCCACAGGCCGGTCATTGATGTGCACGCGGCAGGCGTCCACCCCGGAGCAGACGATATCGCCCTGGATCTCGATGATCGAATACGTGCCCGATTGGACGGCGTTCGAGCAGGCGACGAGCTCGCCGGCCGTCGTCGCCAGGCAAGCGATCCCCGCGGCAGTTCCGCGGGCCGGCCCGGCGTGGACTTCCGCCGAGAGTAGGGGAGCCCAGGTGAGGGCCACCATGGACAAAGAGGACAGGCAACGTGAGAAGCGGAACTGGAGGAACACAGTCACTCCTTTGGAACGGAGGAATGAAGTATAGGCCGTCGTAAAGCCAAGGGAAGTTTGGTGTGACAGGTGAAAGCAGCGAGTGGATCAGCGTCTCGATGATCGGATGGCGCGTCATCGGCCGGCGGCGCGATGGCGGGGCGGAGGCTGCGATGTCGTGGCGCGCCACTCGCCGCGGATCGTCAGCGCCGGAATGTCGATGCTGCCGTGCGGCATCCAGACGAATGCGGACAGGGGCGTACCGTCGGCGGCGGAATACCGTCCGATGCGATTTTCGGCCGCCGCAAGAAACGACGTGCCCTCAGGGTCAAGCGTGATGTGCAGCAGCGGCCCGGTATCGCCGAACATCCGGACGAGACGTCCTTCGCGATCGAAAACCGACACCGTGCCGAGCCCCCAGGCTGGCTCGGCCTTGCTGACGAGGAGGTTCCCGTCCGGCAGAACGCGGACGCTGTGGTAGGCGCCCGGCGACGCGAATGGAAGCGGCACGAATTGCGGCGCCGCGCTGCAGAGATCGAAGCTGCCGATGCCTGTGAACGTGCCGGCGAAGGCCGTGCACCCGTCCGCCGCGATGTCGAAGTCGAGGATGGAGTCGACGTTCGGCAGGTCGATCTCGCCGATGCCCGTACCGGCCGCGTCGAAAATGATGAAGGCGTGCTCGACGGGCGGACCGAGCCCACTCGCCTGCTGTGCCACGACGAGATTGCCTCGCGTATCGAAGGCGATCGCCGGCGGATGGTCTCTGAACGAACGGCCGAAGGAACCGATCACGTTGCCGGCCGCGTCGTAGCGGACAAGCTGAAAGCCGCTGCCGGTATATTCGGCCGCGTACAGCTCGCCGTTGCGCCCGAACGCAAGCGCGGCCGGTTGAGAGCCGGACGGCCGCTGCCACAGGGTGCGCTGAAAGCCAAGCGCGGCATCGAAGACCTCTCCGTATGCGGTCATCGGCATGCATGCGCAGAAGCCTGGGCTCGGTGTGCCGATGACGATTGCCTCGCCGTGCCGCACTTGCTGTGCGTTGACGGCCACGGCGAGAAGAAGGACCGCCAGAATTGCGCGTGCGCTCATGTCTCACGTACGGACGGCGGCGCGCGAACGTCACGTACGTCGGTTGCTGTCACGCGGAAAGTGCTGATCGTCGGTCTGATCCCTCGGACGATCCGCGATCGTGACCGCGAATGCATATAGTTGACCTGACAGCACGCGCCCTCTTCATCGAGACACCCGGTTTGCCGTTGCTGGCAGGATCAGTTAGGCGCCACTTTGATGTTCGCCAATCACTTAAATCGTCGGCACCCTGTTACCCGTCGAGAGCCTTCTCCCCCGCGGTTTCTTGCGGGGGGAGAAGGTGCCGACAGGCGGATGAGGGGGCGATCACGCGATATGCGCGATCTACCTGCTGGTCCGTGACGAACTGAAAAGTATTACGGCATTCATACCCAGAAATCGAACAGGTATCTTTCTAACCGAGCTGTAAAATGGAAGGCCTTCCTTACAAGCCAGGAACGCAAACAAGGGGCCGGCGTGGAATTCCAGATACTCGATCCGATGATCGTGCGATGGACAGGCGCCGCACACCTCACCCTCTTTTGAGCACTTGTCATACAGGGCTGACTCGATCGCTTCCACACGGCGTCTGAGCCGTTCTGCTGCTGTCGCCTTCGGGACGTTATTTCCGGCTCCGTCAGGAGAGCCAGACGCGGGGACACAGTACAGGATGCAAACTGTCGTCCACGCGATTAGCAATTTGTACGCGAACGCAAAAAATTGAATGCGGCCAAGTTCTATGGGCAATCCTCTCCTCATGGATTTCGACACGCTCCCCCGCAAAGCTTGCATGCCACACCGCCACGTTGAAGCGCGTCCGCGAGTGTCGTATTGATGCAGCTCTTCGTGCAGCGCTTAGCGGCGGAGCATGTCGGGCAGTGGTACTTGAGCGTTTTCACGTTGAATACGACTCGCTGCTCAGCCGTGGCTGTGACTTGAAG
>DATLWH010000483.1:0-4936 GCA_035576505.1 Thermoanaerobaculia bacterium
GAGATGGTGCAGCGCGTCGCCGGTGAAGTGATCGCAGAAAAGGGCGTCGAACTGCCGGTGATCGTCGGGACGATGATCGAGATCCCCCGGGCTGCCCTGATCGCTGACAAACTCGGCGAGGTGGCCGAGTTCTTCTCATTCGGCACAAACGACCTGACCCAGATGACGTTCGGCTACTCACGCGACGATGCCGGCTCGTTCCTGCCGGAATACGTCGACAAGAAGATCCTGCCAAAGGATCCGTTCGAGTCGATCGATCAGGAGGGCGTCGGCCAGCTTGTCCGCCTCGGAACGGAACGAGGGCGGAGCGCCAACGCAGCGTTGAAGGTGGGAGTCTGCGGCGAGCATGGCGGCGATCCCGACTCCATACGCTTCTTCCGAAGCTGCGGTCTGAACTACGTTTCCTGCTCCCCGTACCGGGTGCCGGTGGCGCGTCTGGCCGCGGCGCAGGCCGAGCTGGAGTTCAAGCAGTACGAAGGGTGAGCCGGCACGGCCGGCAGCGTTGGCCGCCAACAGGCGACGAATTTCCTGCCGCGCAAGCTCCTACTGCGGCGGCACGATTTCAATCTCCTCGCGCCTCTCCTTCCACCGGTGATAGGCCCAGAAGGCGATCGCACCCACGAGAAGGACGAGGAGACCGTACTTTTCGATGTGCGCGGCGCGACCAAGGACTCGCTCGACGGCGCGGCCGAAGTAGAAACCGGCCGTACCGATGATGATCGCCCAGACGATGCAGGTCAGCGCCTCGTAGAGGAGGAACTTGATCGTCGAGACCTTCGAGATGCCGATGATGACCGCGCAGGTGATGCGAAGGCCGTAGAGCCACTGGGTGATGAAGATGGCCGGCGCGCCGTAGCGCTCGAAGAGGCGGATGCCCTTCCCGAAATGGCGCTTCATTCTCGGGAAGCGGTCGAGCAGTCTCACGCCCTGCGTCCGCCCGAGCCAGAACCAGAAGACGTGGCCCGTGTAGGCGCCGGCACAGGCGGTGGTAACGACCAGGGGGAGCCTCAGATAGCCCCGCTCCGCGAAGAATCCGGCCATCACCAGGATCGTCTCCCCTTCGAGGAACGTCCCAACGAAGACAGCGAGATATCCGAATTTCTGGAGCAGTAGCTCGGGCGTCATTCAAACCCGCAAGTGCAAGATTCGGGGGAGGGTCATGAAATTTGGTCGGCGAAGCGTAACATTGAACACCTTACCGGAGGTTCCGATGAAGCCGATCGTTCTCAGCAGTTGCCTCGCGCTCGCGTCTCTGTCGCTCTACGCGGCCGATCCGCAGACGCCGAAAGACAGTCCCCCGCCGCAGTCGACACATGTCCAGACGCTTCTCTCCGCGCAGACGTCGGGGACCGGCGACTCACCGCTCGTGCGGGCCGCGAAAGCGACAAACCGCCTCGGCAAGAAGCCGACGCAGGTCATCACGAACGAGACGCTGGTGCGCGAAGGCGGGCACTTCACCACCACGACGCCGGAAGCCCAGGCACAGCTTCCCAGCATGAGCAAGCCAGCCGGGCCGTCAGCCGACCAGATTGCAGCGGACGCGCGGCGTGCCAGGGCCGAGGCCGCTGCCGCCGCCGATAAGCTAAAAAAAAACGAAGAGAAGAAGAGAATCGCCGCCGGCCGCACCGCCGCACAAGCGGAAGGGGATACTCCGGAGGGCCTCTACACCGATCCACCGGCGCTTGAAGGTCCGATGACGACCATCAAACCGTCGACACCCGAAACGATGGGGCAGCAGAAGCCGCCGAAATAGCCCTTGAGACCGCGTTAAAGCGCCGCTTCGGCCTTCAGCGATCTGGTCATCAACCGCTGCAGGGCTGACCGCGGCGACTCACCCTCGTGCAGCACGCGGTACATCTCCGCGGTAATCGGCATTTCGATGCCGTGGCGTACGGCCAGTTCCTTGACCGCCTTCGACGTCCGCACGCCCTCGGCGACCGCGCGCGATTCAGCAAGAATCTCGGCGAGCGGTTTGCCTTTGCCGAGATTGACGCCCACGCTCCGGTTGCGCGAGAGGGAACCGGTGCAGGTCAGGACCAGATCGCCCATCCCGGCCAGGCCGGCCAGAGTCTCGGTGCGTCCGCCGAGGGCGATGGCCAGCTTCGTGATCTCGTGAAGGCCGCGTGTGATGAGCGCCGCGGTCGTATTCGATCCGAGGCCGAGACCTTCGACGACGCCGGCCGCAATGGCGATGACGTTCTTCAGCGAGCCGGCCAGCTCGACGCCGACGACGTCAACCGAGTTGTAGATGCGGAACGTCGGCGACGACATGGCATGTTGCACCTCTTCCGCCAGCGCGAGATCCAGAGACGCGACGACCGCCGCCGTTGGATCGCCGCGCGCCGTTTCCAGCGCGAACGTCGGTCCGGAAAGTACAGCGAAAGCGCGAAGCGCGCCGCCCAGCTCCAGTGCCGTCACCTCGGACATTCGCTGCAGGGTGTCGTTCTCGATTCCCTTCGTGCCGCTGACGATGGCTACGTTCCCCTTCAGGTGCGGACGCATCTGTGCCAGTACACCCCGGTAATGGTGGCTCGGCACGATCATGAACAGCACATCGCTGAATTCCGCCGCCTCGGCCAGAGAGCTCGTGGCGTGCACGGACCGTTCGAGGGCGATGCTCGGAAGATAGATCGGGTTGCGGCGCGTCTTCTCGATCTCCAGGGCGACGTTCTGGTCGTGCGCCCAGAGTACGACATCGTTGCCGCACCTTGCCACGACCGCAGCCATGGCCGTGCCGAACGAGCCGGCGCCGATGATCGAGATCTTCATGGCTCTTTCCGCCTGCCCATCCGGCGCTCCGTCCCCTGAGCCAGCCGTGCGATGTTGGAGTGGTGTTTGAGGATGATGACCAGGGCAATGATCGTACTGAGGACGATTGTCTCGAGCGGCGCGTGGACGAGGAAGTGAAGAAAAAGCGGAATCGACGCGGCGCTGACGATGGACGCCAGCGAGACAAAGCGCGTCGAGAGCATGACGATGAGAAACACGAGCACGCCTGCCGCCACGGCAATCGGATCGAGCGCCAGAAAGGCCCCCGTCGCCGTAGCCACCCCCTTACCGCCGTGGAATCGCAGCCAGACCGGAAACATGTGCGCGAGCACCGCGATGAGCCCCGCCAGGGCCACCCACAGCGATGTCGAATAGAGCGGCGAGGTGTGCGCGGCACTGGCAGCGAGCGGCCAGTCCGTCCGCTCCACGATCCATCGCGCCAACGCCACGGCGGCATACCCTTTTGCGATGTCGAGAAGCAGCGCGATGATCCCCGGCGCCGGCCCGAAGGTCCTGGCTACATTCGTCGCACCGACGTTCCTGCTGCCGTGGTAGCGGATGTCCGCCCCGGCCGTAATCTTTACGACGAGAAAACTGAACGGGATCGATCCGATCAGATACGCCGCAATCACCAGGACCAGCGGAAGGGCGGACGCCATGCGGCGGGTATTGTAGAGCGCTCAGCGGGACGCGAGCCGCTCGACGGCTCTGCGCAACGTCGGCGGGTCAATGGCCGGATATCGGTAGAGTGCCGGCTCCGCTTCTTCAAAGAGGGATAGCAACTTTCTCGGGTCAATCAGACCGTCCCTGATCATGGAGTCGACATCCAGCAAGTCTTTGTGGTGAGCACGTTCGAGCTTCGACAGCGCCTGAGTGTAGAAATCGTAGTGGTGAAACTACAGCGGGCCCTCGCGGGCGATGAACATGCTGCGCTCCTCCCATCCGCTCAGCGCCGGAACAAAATCAGCGGGCGACGCCAGCTCAACGTTCACGTGAAGACGTTCTTTCACATCCGGGATCGCACGTAGGATGCGATCGTTTTCGGGAAGGATGGTGATGTCGACATCGATGGTGCTGGCTCGCCAGCCGCGCAGGACCGCGCTCGAGCCGCCTGCCAGGTAGATGCGCCCGGGCTCGCGCGCTTCCGCGGCGATTGCCTTCATGAACGCTCGAAGGCGAGTCTCGGTTACGGCTTCACGCATTCTGCCGCCCGCTCGAAGCTCACCAGTCTCCGGATCAGCGCGTTGTAGCGCGAATGGGCTGAGTCGGAGTCTTCTTCTGCCAGTTTCGCGTACAGCCGGTCCTCGGGGAAGTCTGGTGTATCCGCCGGCACATCGAAGCCGATACGGCGCAGGCGCGGCGCGCCGATGAGGACAAGCAGGGAAGGGATCGACTCCACACCCGAGGCCAGATCCCGCAATCCTTCACGGATCAGGTCAGCACCGGGAAGAGCATCAGAGACGTCCATAACTGGAAGTCTACGAGACTGCACGTTCCGACGCACCTTACGGCCATCTTCAGACCGTACATTCATTTTGTCGTGCCCGGCTCAAACCCCCGCGAACGCGTTTTCCACATCGGCGATGAGGTCGTCGACATCTTCGATGCCGACGGAGATGCGCACCAGCCCTGGCGTGATACCGAGACGCGTCCGCGTCTCGATGGGAACCGAGGCATGCGTCATCGTCTCCGGGTGCGAGATCAGTGTCTCCACGCCGCCGAGGGATTCGGCGAGAGAGCAGAGACGAACGCGGTCAAGAAACTTCTTCGCGTTCTCCTTCGAGCCGAGCTCGAACGAGATCATCGATCCGAAGCCGCGCATCTGCCGTTTGGCCAGTTCGTGCTGCGGATGATCGGGCAGGCCCGGATAGTAGGTCTTCACCACCTTCGCATGCCCTGAGATGTACCGCGCCATGGCTCTTCCGTTCTCCTCGTGCTGTTTCATCCGCACGGCCAGTGTCTTCACCCCGCGGAGAACGAGCCACGAATCGAACGGCGACAGGATCGCGCCGACCGCGTTCTGAAGGAAGCCGATCTGTTCGGCCAGCGTGTCGTCATTCGAGATGACCACGCCACCGACGGAGTCCGAGTGGCCGTTGATGAACTTTGTCGTCGAGTGAATGACGATGTCCGCGCCGAGCTCGATCGGCCGCTGCAGGTAGGGCGA
>DATLWH010000484.1:0-2864 GCA_035576505.1 Thermoanaerobaculia bacterium
GGGTGACCATTTGGCGAGCACCTGGGCCGCCGCGCGGCCGACGTCGTGATCGGGGAACCGGCGCGCGATGTCGCGAAAGACTTCCTCGGTTTCATCCGTTCGGGTTCCGGAGAGCGCGTCCATGAGACGAACCGTCGCCTCCTGTTTCTTCGGCAGCAGGCGGCCGAGAAGCTTCCCCGGAATCTCATCGCGCAGCGCTTTGAGCAGGACGTTGACCGTGCTTTCATCGAACGAGAGGTCGTACTGTGCGAGCGCGGCCAGACGCGCCCGTGTATCGCCGAGCGGCGGATTGGCCTTCATCCCATGCCGCGCGATCGTCAGTAGGGCCGCCGAGGTGCCGATCCGCGCCAGGCCGCTGATGATCCGATCGAGCAGTTTCTGCATCTCCCCGGCCGGATACATCGAGGTGTCGTTGCGAAGCAGGGTGGCCTCGAATTGGGCCAGCCGGGTGGTCAACAGCTTCACCGAGGCCTCCGTCCGGATCAGGCCGAGCGCGGTCGCCGCTTCCTTGATCACGTAGATGATCTGCCCCGGCTCCGACGCTTTGGTCAGCGCTTCGAACTCGCGGCCGACGGTCTCCTGCGACTCACGCGAGATCCGATGCAGGAGGTAGATGAGGTTGCGGAGGTAGTACGTGTCCAGATGGGGATGCTGCAGTTCGCCTTCGAGCTCTTCGAGCGCGGCATCGCGTCCGATCACGCCATACGCTTCGATGAAGCCGAGGAATGTGCGCCGCTTCTCGGCACGCTCCTCACCGCGGAGGTTGCGAAAGAGCGTCTGCAGATGAAGCGTCGGAAAGAACTCCAGCACGATCTTCACGGCCGCGTGCTTCGACTTGTTCTCGGCATATTTTCGCAACTGCACGGCGCTGATCATCTCGACCGCCTCGACGCGAAACTGGTCGACCGCCGCGACTTCGAGCTTCTTCTCCGGAATCGAGTCCTCGGCCACGTCCAGCATCCAGAGCGCCGCTCCAAGGGCGCCCTGGTTGAATTTCTCGACCGCCGCCGAGACGAGCTCGCGAAAGCGCTTCATCGCCACTTCGGGGCTCTCCGCGAGGTCGATGATCCTCTCCATCGCTCCTACCTGCGACGGCGGCTTCGCGGTGCCGGGCAGGAGATTGGCGACGTCCCAGGACGGCATCGCACCGCCCAGGATGACAAAGACATTCCCCTCGCCGCCGCCCGCGAGCGGGCGGAGCTGATCGAGATACTGATTCAACTGCTGCGCGTTCTGGGATCGCGTGGCGGCCATCGCCAGGAGTTGCGCGATTGCCTGCGGATCAGCCTTCGCTCCCTTGGCTCCGGCCTCCTCCTTCTCCCGCGTCAGCCGGTCGAAGATCAGCGAGTACTGCTTCGCCGCTTGCGCCTCGCCTTCGCTGACAGACGGAACACCGCTGAGGGTTGGCATGCGCGCCGGGGCGACGGTCTGCTGGAGCGAGGCCGTCGTTGCTTTCGACATCCGCATGGACGAGAGATCGCTGCGCAGCTGATCGCGATCACCGTCCGGACAAAGCCGCAAGGCAACGCCCGTCACGCGATCGAGATAGTTCGCCACCGCCTCCCGGTCGAGGAGGTTCAGCTCCCCCGTGATGTAGATTTTCTTCAGCGCGAGCAGCAGCAGATCGCGAGGCGCGACCGAACGGGCCTGGCTCTGCTCCGCCGTCCAGGTCGCTACCTGCTGCATCAAGACGTCGGGCGGTTGCGCCATCAACGTCGCTAAGGCGTACGACGCAGCGGTAGGCGGGATCTCCTCCTGGAGATACCGCTGAAACATTGTGAGTGCCGCCGCAACCGTTTCGCTCATACCGTCCGCCGCATCCGCCGGGTTGTTACGGGAGTGTATCGCCAACCTACAATGGCCCGGAATGCCCCGAACGTACCTTTGCCCCGACGAAGCAGCCACCGAGGCGGCCGGACGGGAGATCGCTCGCTTGCTCGCCCCCGACGCCGTTGTTCATCTCGTCGGCGACCTCGGCGCGGGAAAGACGTTTCTGGCCCGCGCGATCGCCGCGGAGCTCGGCGCGAATGCGATCGAGGTGGCCTCCCCGTCGTTCGCCATCGTTCATGAGTACCCGATCGCAGGGGGCGCGCCGATCATCCACATCGACGGCTATCGCCTCTCCGAGAACCGAAGCGAGTGGCTGGAGATCGGCATCCCCGAGCTGTTGCAAGGGCCGGGCGTGAAGCTGATCGAGTGGCCGAAGCGCGACTTCGATGAGTTTGAGGATGGGCATGTCGAGGTGGCGATCCGCGTGAATGAGGATGGGAGTCGGGTTATTGAAGTGAGCCAGGAGCCTGCGCGGTAGAAACATTTGCCGAAGATGGTGGCCGAGCCTTGGGCAACCAGCGCTGCCGGCCGTGCCGGCTAGCCCAGAAACTTGTAGCCGAGGCCGTGGACGGTCACGATGAACTCGGGCTTGGAAGGGTTCGCTTCGAGCTTCTGGCGCAACGACGCGACATGCACGTCGACGGTCCGGGTGACCGGGGTGGCGTCGTAGCCCCAGACCTTGTCGAGCAACTCGTCGCGTGCCAGAACGGCGCCGCGATGCTCGACGAAGTAGCGCAGCAGCTTGATCTCGAGCGTCGACAGGTCGATCGGCATCCCCTCCCGCCGGACCTCTGCGCTGCGAAAGTCGACATGCACCGGGCCAAACGCGTATGAATCCGAGGCATTGGCGGCCATCGTGCGCGCACGCCGAAGTAGCGCTTCGACGCGGGCCAAGAGCTCCATCATCTCGAACGGCTTGGTCAGATAATCATCCGCGCCGAGCTTCAGACCGACGACCCGGTCGACCACCTGGCCGCGGGCCGTGAGCATGAGGATCGGCGTCTGGATGCCGCGCTGGCGGAGATCGCGGCAGA
>DATLWH010000485.1:0-3695 GCA_035576505.1 Thermoanaerobaculia bacterium
CGATCCGGTGGCAGTACAAGAAGACGGATGACCCGCCGGCTCTATCCGGACAACCGCTGACAAAGGTCTGTCTCGACTACGCCATCGCCAGCGAGCCGGGGGTCACGAAGCACTGCAATCTGGTCGGGCAGAGCGTCACCACGAACAATCCGAACTCGTGCGACTAGGAGCTGATGTCATGAAACGTACCAGGCGCAAGAAACAACTCCTTCGCAAAGACAAAGGGTCGGCCCTCCTTGTGAGCCTCATGGTCATCGTCGGGCTCTCACTGCTCGGCCTCGGCTTTGTGGCTGTCTCCTCGACGGAGACGGCCATCGCCAAAAACCAGCAGGCTGTGTCGCAGACGGAGGCGGTGGCCGAGGCAGGAGCGAAACTGGTGGTGGAGTGGTTCCAGGATCCGGTCTGGGCGCAGACCAGCGGCGGCATGCCGTCGAATGACGGAACCGTCAATGCAAACCTCGCGGCCATCAAGACGGTCCGTGTTTCCGGCTCTGACAGCGGCGTGTACAGGCCCAATGCCCAGGTTCGCCTGCTGGACAAGCCTTACCGCCCGCAATTCGAGAACCGCTTCTACGGCGACGAGAACTCGGCCGATCTGATCATCAACCGCACCACCGATTCCACCACCATCGATGCGGTCAACAACATCCTGCTCGGCACCAGCGCCGAGGACAGACGCGATGGCGAGGTCACGGAGATCAAGGTCTACGCGCCGCCGATCGTCGGAGGAATCCTCACCCCGAACGGTACCGCCACCAACGCCGATGGAACTCCGCAGCAGTTCTGGGCCGGCCCCATCCAGCGGTTTGGCGTCGCCACCATCAAAGTCACCGCCACGATGTTTCGTGATCGCTCGCTGACCGGATCCGCCAGGCTGGCGCTCTCGAATGTTCTGGCCACTCATGCCGTCCGGCTCGTCGTCGGCGAAATGCCGCTGCCCATCCCCGGCGGCCCGATTCAGAGTAATACCTCGATCTCCTTCGGCGGCGATTTCATCGTCCATTGGGGTAACGAGACGTCCACCGGCACCCTTACGAACAAGCGAAATCCAACCTCGATCCCGTGGGCCAATGCCTACGAGCGTCCTCACTTCGAGCATGGATACGAGACCGGCAGAAGCGTGGCACAGGTGATCGTCACTTCCGGAGGATCCGGCTATGCCACCGCGCCCCTCGTCACGATTTCAGGCGGTCAGACCGCGACGGCCACCGTCACGGGCGGCGTCGTAACCGCCGTTGCACTGACCAACCCCCGGCTGACGACCTACAACACGTCCACGCAGCCGACGGTGACCTTCACCGGCGGCGGCGGCACCGGGGCGTCCGCAACGGCCATCGTCGGCGCGGAGGTCTGGCCTGTCACGGGCGCCACCTTCGATACTGTGAACTATTTCAATGAGTTGCTGGGCAAGACGTTCGAGGATCCCTGGTTCGGATCGCGCTCCGTCGGGGACAACATGGCCGACGGCGTCACAGCCACCGGGGTGAACCCCCAGTGCTATCCATACTCGTATACGAACCAGGAAGACTCAGCCTCCAACGCCACGTACTTCTTCCAGTGGCAGAGCACCAATGTCTACCCATGGCAGAAAAAAGTCGTCTTCCCGGCCATCCTCTACGATTTCTGGAAGAAGATCGCTTCGCAGGGCCGCGGCTACAAAGGCATCTATTATTTCTCCTTCGACAAAGCTGCCGGAAGCGGATACAAAAAGAGTGGGATCGGAGCGACGATGCCGGAATCCTACTGGGCCAACTCGCTCAAGGCCGGACCGGGCGCCCAACTCGGGCCGGGGGTTTTCTTCTTCGATACCGTCGACGGGATCAATCCGCAGAAACTCACCGGGGCATTCCGCACCGCTCAGTTGACACCGGCCGAGGCGTGGAAGGCTTCGGACTTCGGAGGCTCCTTCCTCATGGAGGGCTTTGTCTACGTCAACAACTCCTCATGGGGGACGCAGGGTGTGGGCAGCGCCGAGACGACGGTGCAGGCCAACTATCCCGGCGAGCCCTATCGCGACATCGGCTATCCGAATTGGATCGCCGCCACGAGCTCCTGGGACACCACTTGCGGCGGCCAGATCTGCATGAAAAAAGCAGGAAATGGGTCATGGGACTATCAGGATCTCAACGGCAACGGCAAGTTCGACGTCGTCACCATGGCCGCACCGGCCTGGACTTCTTACGATCCGGGAGCGACCGGCCACGCGGCTGGGACGGTCTGGATCCCCAAAGTGTGGAAGAGTGTCGCCCAGGCCACCGCGGACTATGGCGCCCCCTGCACGCTTCCCGCTCCGGGCTACGACGGAACCAATCCCCTGCCGACCGATTGCTCCGAGCCGCATGAGCCGTACCTGAATCTGATCTACACGAATAATGCATCGAACAGCATCCAGGTCGGCTGGGAGCCGAATGCGACGCAGACCTTCCTCAAAAAGAATACCGGCGTCACCTGCACGTCCGCGTCCTTGCAATCCGATTGCACCTCCAATGCATACGACATCGACGGCGCACAGGCCCCCATCGACGTCATCCTCGACGGAATCTTCTACAACGAGGGTGACTACAGTTCGCAGGGTAACTCCGCGTACTATGGCTCCCTGCTCATTCAGGGAACGGTCTCCGGAACCGGCACACCGGACATCTGGTTCGACGAGAAGCTGATCAAGGGCTCGTGGGCTCCCCCCAACATGCCGCGGGTCATCGTGTACAACATGCAGACGGATGAGGAGACGTCGAACTGAACGGGAGTCGGGAGTCGGGGGTCGGGGGTCGGAGAGGAAGGCGAGGAGCCAGACTCTCCGGCTCGCCAACCGACAACCCCTAAATACTGGTCCCTGGAAGTTCGTATCCAGTCACTCTGGAGCGAACGACTCGACCTCACCGGAGGCCTTTGATACCACTCCCGAAGGTCTTGATGCCTGTCAGGGTGGATCTCGATACCACTTCGGGTGAATCAAGTCCGATGACGTATTGGCTACGAGAGTCGGTTGTCGGTGTGACGCGGGTCGGGGAGTAAGGCAAAGGAGCCAGACTCTCCGACTTCCGACCCCGACCCCCGACCCCCGACTCCCGACACCCACCTACCTCCGCTGCTGCCGCGGCGCCCCATGCATGGAGTCGTGCGCCTTCCGATCGCCGGCTGAAGACGGCGCACGGCGTTTCGCTGCTTTCTGCGCGTAGAGGTCGCGGTCAGCGACTTCGAGCAGTTGCTCGAGAGTCAGTCCCGGGTGGAGCACCGAGCTGGCGATGCCGATCGTGGTGGCGATCTGCAGGGTAGAGTTTCCGGCACTCCACCGAAGCTGAGAGAGCTCCACGGCCAGGCGCTCGGCGACGGCGCGAGTCTCTTCCGGGGTGAGACCGAGCACGAGCAGAACGAACTCGTCGCCGCCGTAACGGGCGATGACGTCGTCGCTTCGCGTGCGGCGCAGGAAGAGCGCGCAGACGTCCTTCAGCACCAGGTCGCCCGTGAGATGTCCGAAGGCGTCGTTGATGAACTTGAAATCGTCGACGTCAAAGAGGACGACGCTGATGCTCTCCTTGTCCGCGAGATGGTGCTCGGCCTGCTCGAAGAAAAAGCGGCGCGTGGTCACCCCGGTCAATTCGTCGTGGTTGGCGATATCGCGCCACTCCTGGGCATCCGCGTCGAGAGCCCGCTGCCGCGCCAGGATCCGCCGGGCCGCCGAGACCTTCGCCGCC
>DATLWH010000486.1:0-2365 GCA_035576505.1 Thermoanaerobaculia bacterium
CCTTCAAAACCGTGACCGTGGCGAAGCCCCAGTCGATGTCCGGTGCATTCGCCCGGTTCTTGAACGGCTCGAGATCCTGCTGGCCGGAGCCCGCGGGGATCGTGAGGGTGTAGGCAGTCAGCGACTTGCCCGTGGAATCGAACAGATTGATCGAGACCTGCGCCTCCGTCGTTCCGCCGTTCGTCACGACGAGATTCGAACGATAGACGTCGGTCTTCTGGCGCAGTCCGATGAGGCTGATGGTCTCGCCCGCGGAGTAGCCGAGATCGGCCACACGGCCGTCGTAGCTCTGTCCGTAGGTGCCGGCATCGGCCTGGTTGAAGATGCGCGTGGCGACGAGAAGCGGCTTGTCGGAGCAGATCTCCAGGGCGCCGATGTTGCTCGCGCCGCCCATCGTGGCGGTGAGATCTTCGAAAGCCTTCTGCGAACTGCCGTTGACTGTGCCGGTAGCCTCGAGATTGCCCCCGGCCTGGTGCAGGATGAAACGGAGAGAGGCTGTGGACGTTTCGAGATTGCGCGCCACGAGGTCGGTGCGCCATTGGCTTCCGGCCTGGCCAGGCGTATGACCGGCCATCTCACTCCAATAGACGTAGGCAGTCTTGCAGGAGACGGCCCCGGCACCGTTGCCGAGTCCGCCACCGATCGCTGCGATGTTGTTGCTGCCAGATCCGGCCGGAGCAATGGCCGCGGCGTTGATCGAGCTCACCGCGAAGCTCGAGACGTCGAGCGCGGAATTGACGAAGGCCGGGTTGTGGACGCCCTTGCTCCTGTCGTTGATCACCATGAAGTAGTTCCAGCCGGCTTTGGCGATGGCCGGATCGGCAACGGCATACAGTTCCACGGCCGAGCCGGCGGGGCGCGTGACCTTCACGTTGGCAAGAGAGAGATTGCTGACTTTGGAACCGTCCTTGAGCGTGACGTTGACGCCCTGGCGGCCCGAGGCCGAGATGAATTCGATCGCCGAGATGTCCGAGGCGTTCTTGAGCGTCTTGAGGCCGTTCAGGTCGATCGTGTTGCCGGCGCGAATCTGCGCCTGCATCACGTTCCTGATGGCGGTCTCCATCTGCGCCTTGAGCGCGTCCAGCTTGGCCTGCACCGGCGTCTGAACGGTCTCCTTGGTGATTTCGCTGTGGCACTTCGTGCAGATCGTGTTGCTGGCGTAGAACGTGTGGTTGGTACCGACGAAACTGCCGTCGGCATTCTGGAGAGCAACCGCGGACGGCGGGTCGGTCGATTCCATGTGGCAGGAGACGCAGGAGTCCTGAATCATGGAGTGCAAGCCGCGCGTGCCAACCTGGGTGAAGAACAGGTTCTGGCCCATGATGATGTCGGCCTGTGTTCCCTCGTGAGGCGCGCGCGAGGCGTCCGAGGCGAGGTAGTTCGTGTCGTTCTTCAGTCCGCGGCGGCCGTTGTGGCAGGTCATGCAGGTCGCGCCTCTGCCGACATTGGTCGCCGTGAAGCCGGCCAGCAGCAGCGGAGTGGCCCCCATCACCCGGACCGTGGCGTTCGTGTTCTTGTCGCTGGAGGTCGTGCCGGGGTTGTGCGGGTCATGGCAGGCGACGCACGTCTGCGGTTCGACCTGATCGGCTGTCCAGGTGACGTTGAGATTGGCGGTGCTGAAACCGCTGTCCTGCCAGGCGATGAATCCCTGCGCGCTGTGACACTTGCTGCAGGTGGGGTCAGTCCCCTCGGAAATCGCCGTGGTGTAGTTCGCGTGCGCCGACAACTGCCACTGCTGGAAGCGCCCGTGGCGGGTGGGCTCGCCGTGGCAGCTTCCGCAAACGTCGGACGAGAGCGACATGCGCGAGCTGTCCTTCTTCATGTGAGCCGCGCTGTCCTGCGGTCCGTGGCAGTTCTCGCACTGAATGTTCGCCATCCGCGCGGTAGCGGGGAATTGCGAAAGGATCGTGGTCCAGTTCGAGGCATCGCCGTGCGTGAGCAGTGTCGTGCTCAGGAAGGCCGTCCAGTCAATGGCGTCGTCGATGCCGTTGTTCTTCACCGCTTTGGCGTTGAAGCCGACGGTGTGGCAGGAAAGACACGCGGAGGAGTAATGACCGGCCGGCGTGGTGACGTTCTGCGTGAAGATCTCCGCGTGGCCTGATTGAGCCCACGGCGTGAAGAGGTCGAAGTGGGGCGTGTTCTTGACGTGGCACTGCATGCACGCGGGGTCGGCGACGGGCCGGCCGGCCGCGGTCTGGCCGGTGATGATGCCCTTCCAGGTGCCCGCGTGAACCGTCGTGTTGACCGGCTTGCCGGTGGCGAGATCGGTCACCGTCAGTTGATACGTTCCCGCGACGTCGGGAGTGAACTCGGGATTCTGTGTGGTCGCATCGACGAGCGTCGCGGTCGAACCGGTGGGCACGCT
>DATLWH010000487.1:0-3806 GCA_035576505.1 Thermoanaerobaculia bacterium
GGCCCGATGCGGCCGGACACGTGGACGCGTCGCGCGTCGCCGTCCCGACCCTGACGATGGACTGGGCGCTCCTGGTCGGGATCTTTCCCCAGGTGCTGCTGGACGGGATCGTCCTCGGCTTCATGTACGCGCTGATCGCCCTCGGCTACACGATGGTGTACGGCATCCTGAAGCTGATCAACTTCGCCCACGGCGACTTGTTCATGCTCGGCTCCTTCGTCGGCTTCTACGCCGGCGGCTATGCCGCCCGTCACCTTCAGACCCAGGGTGGCGCGCTCGGCTGGGGCTACGCCGGGCTGGTCATGCTGCTGGCCATGGTGGTCTGCGGCCTGTTTGGCTTCCTCAACGAGCGGATCGCCTACCGCCCGCTGCGCAACGCCCCGCGCATCGCCTCGCTGATCACCGCCATCGGCGTGTCGTTTCTGCTCGAATACGGCGGGCAGTTCGTCTTCGGAGCCGATCCGAAATTCTTCCCGACGCTCGTCGAGAAGCACCTCATCACCTTCGGCGGCGTGACCACGACCAACTACCAGATCATCGTCCTGGTCGTGGCCGTGATCTTCATGGGCCTTTTGCAGTACATCATCTACGGCACGAAGTTCGGCCGGGCCATGCGGGCCGTCTCCTTCAACTTCGAGACCGCCTCGCTGATGGGGATCCCGACCGACCGCATCATCTCGATGACCTTCATCATCGGCTCGGTGCTGGCGGCCGTGGCCGGCATCCTCTACGGTCTCTCCTATCCGAAGATCGATCCGCTGATGGGGATCATGCCCGGCCTGAAGGCCTTCATCGCCGCGGTACTGGGCGGCATCGGCAACGTGCCCGGCGCCGTCATCGGAGGATTGATCATCGGCATCATCGAGTCCTTCGTCGGCGGCAGCCAGTTTTCGAACTACCGCGACGCCATCGCCTTCATCATCCTCATCGCCATTCTGCTCTTCCGGCCGTCGGGACTCTTCGGGAAGTATCAGGCGGAGAAGGTTTGATGAAGGCCGAAGGCAGAAGGATGAAGTCAGAAGGCAGAAGCAGAAGGATGAAGGCAGAAGGATGAAGGCAGAAGGCAGAAGGCAGAAAGCAGAAGTGAGGACGCGCGAGCACTTCTGTGCGTCTTCCGTCTCAGACCTTCTGGATTCTGGTTTCCGCCTTCTGACTTCTGCCTTCCGCCTTCATCCTTCTGCTTTCTGCCTTCCGCCTTCTGCCTTTCCACAGAGGGGCAACGCGTGACGAAATCTCTCCCCTGGTGGCTCCGCGACCTCCTCTTGCTGGCTCTCTTTGTCGCGGTTCTGATCGGGCTGTCCTACGGCCTGGAGGCGATCCCCATCGCCGGGATTGCCTACTACAACCGAATCCTGGTGATCATGGGGATCAACATCACCCTGGCCGTGTCGCTCAACATCATCAACGGTCATGCCGGGCAGTTCTCGCTCGGCCATGCCGGCTTCATGGCCATCGGCGCGTATTTTTCCGCCTACCTGACCTACTACCACTTCGGTCCGCGTCTGGACGCGATGCCGGCCGGGACGCAGCAGTGGCTGCTGCAGAACCTCTTTCTCGTCATCGCCGTTTTCTGCGGCGGTCTGCTGGCCGCCTTCGCCGGGTACCTCGTCGGGCTGCCGTCGCTGCGGCTGCGCGGCGACTACCTGGCCATCGTTACGCTCGGCTTCGGCGAGATCATCCGCGTCTTCATTCTCAACATCGACAAGATCGGCGCCGCGCGCGGCTTCAGCGGCATCCCGCACTGGAGCAATTTCTTCTGGGTCTTCCTCGTCTGCGGGCTGACGATCGTCATCTCGTGGCGGCTGGTGCAGTCGTCGGTGGGCCGGGCCTTCCTGGCCGTCCGTGAAGATCAGATCGCGGCGGAAGCGATGGGCGTCGACACGACGCACTACAAGGTCAAGGCGTTCGTGATCGGCTCGTTCTTCGCCGGCGTGGCCGGCGGGCTGTACGCGCACTACATGATGTATCTCAATCCGCAGATGTTCATGTTCGTGAAGTCGTTCGAGGTCGTGGCCATGGTGGTCCTGGGCGGCCTGGGCTCGATCAGCGGGTCGGTCGTGGCCGCGGTCATCCTCACATTCCTCCCCGAGGGGCTTCGGTCGGTGAAGGACTACATGCCCGGCGGCCGCGATCCGCGGATGGTCATCTACTCGATCATGCTCATCGTCCTGATGCTGACGCGGCCTCAGGGCCTGCTCGGCCGCCGCGAGCTCTGGCAGGTCTTCGGCCGCCGCAAAGTCAAACCACCGGAATTCAACGGCGAGGACACGATCCGAAACGGCGCCGTCCCTCCCACTCAGTGATGGATAACGGGAACGCTCTGCTCGACGCACGCGACGTGACGATCCGCTTCGGCGGGCTTACGGCCGTGTCGCATTTCAACCTGGCCGTGCAGCCCCATGAGCTGGTCGGCCTGATCGGCCCGAACGGCGCCGGCAAGACCACGGTCTTCAACATGCTGACCGGCGTCTACAAACCGACCGAGGGAGAGATTTTCGTCGGCGGCACGCCGACGCGCGAGTGCAAGCCCTACCAGATCACGGCCCTCGGCGTCTCCCGCACGTTCCAGAACATCCGTCTCTTCAAAGAGCTCTCGGTGCTCGACAACGTGAAGATCGGCGGACACATCCACTACACGTATTCGAGCGCTTCCGCGGTCCTGAAAACCAACCGCTTCGAAGAGGCCGAGGAAGTTGCCGAGCGCGAGGCCGTCGAGCTGTTGCAGATCTTCGGCCTGGAAGAACGTGCCGCCTACTACGCGAAGAATCTCCCGTACGGCGACCAGCGCCGTCTCGAGATCGCCCGTGCGCTGGCGGTTCGCCCGAAGCTGCTGCTCCTCGACGAGCCGGCCGCGGGTCTCAACGACCGCGAGACACGCGACCTGATGCAGACCATCTACGGCATCCGCGACCGCTTCGACATCGCCATCCTCGTCATCGAGCACAACATGGAGCTGGTGATGGGGATCTGCGAGCGGATCATCGTGCTCAGTTTCGGCAAGACGATCGCGCAGGGTACGCCCGCCGAGGTGCGCGCCAACCCGGTGGTGATCGAGGCATACCTCGGCGAGCCGGCGGAGGCGGCCGGCGTATGAACGCGCTGCTCAGCGTCAGCAACCTCGAGGTGGCCTACGGCGCCATCCGGGCACTGCGCGGAATCGATCTCGAGGTGCAGAAGGGGGAGATCGTGACGCTGATCGGCGCTAACGGCGCTGGCAAGACCACCACCCTCCGGACGATCTCGGGCCTTCTCAAGCCGCGGGCGGGGGAGGTCACATACAACGGCCGGAACATCACCGGCACCAAGCCGCACGTGATCACCGCGATGGGGGTTTCGCACGTACCCGAGGGGCGCGGCATCTTCGCCAACCTCACCGTCAACGACAACCTCGAGCTCGGCGCCTACCTTCGCAAAGACAAGATCAAGCAGTCGGAGTACGACCGGATCTTCACGCTCTTCCCCGTGCTGCAGGAACGGATCAAGCAGAGCGCCGGGACGCTTTCCGGCGGCGAGCAGCAGATGCTGGCCATCTCCCGGGCCCTGATGTCGAAGCCCGAGGTGCTGCTTCTGGACGAGCCATCCCTCGGTCTGGCGCCGCAGATGGTGCAAACGATCTTCCGCGTCATCAAGGAGATCAACGCCGAGGGAACGACGATCCTCCTGGTCGAGCAGAACGCCCACATGGCCCTCGTCACCGCCAACCGCGGTTACGTCATGGAGACCGGCCGCATCGTGCTGACGGACGATACGAAGGCGCTGCTGAAGAGCGACCGGATCAAGAAGGCCTACCTCGGCGGCTGACAACC
>DATLWH010000488.1:0-6042 GCA_035576505.1 Thermoanaerobaculia bacterium
GGCGATATCTACGTAGCCCACGGCGTGAGCCGTGGGGAAGATTCGCACGGATAGTAAGCCGCGGAGCGGCGACATCTCGACTCGATCCATCCGATGGCAAGTCTGCATTCGAAATGCCGCCGCTCCGCGGCTGTTCTCTGGGCCGGCCTCTTTCCCACAGCTCACGCTGTGGGCTACGTAGATTCCGCCGCTCCGCGGCTGTCGAGCGTCGCGCCAGTTGCTTGCAGCGTCGCGCACGAGAATCCATCGTGAGCTGGATGCCAACTTCCAGCGAGCTGTGTCAGCGACCAGGCAGCTCTGCAAACCCAAGCAGCTCTGCGACTCCGACTCAGCAACTCAGCGACCCAGCAACTCTGCAACCCAGCAACCTAACCTCACAACCCCGAGACCGCGCACCCCCATTTTCTGGTACTCTTCACAATTGCAGATAACGTGTAGGGTGTGAGATGGAACTTCTGCAATTTGCCAGGAGCAGACGGGGAGGGGAGCTGATCGGGATTGTCATCCTGGCGGCCGGTATTTGTCTTGCCTTCGCGCTCCTCACCTACCATCCCGACGACTCTTCGGCTTTTTACACATCCACCAACAGCGTCGTGGCCAACTGGATCGGCTATTACGGCGCCACCATCGCCTGGCTCTTCGTCGGCTTCCTCGGCTTCGCTTCTCTCCTCTTTCCCGGCGCGCTTCTCATCGTTGGCTGGAACCGCTTCTGCGCCAAAGAGCTCGAGTATCTGCAGACCAAGGCCATCGGTTTTGTCATCCTCATCATCGCCGCGCCGCCGCTCTGTGATCTGACATTCGGGAAAGTCTGGCTGCGCGGGGCGTTGATTCCATCCGGCGGCTATCTCGGTCAGGAGCTCAATCACGCCGCGTCGGCGAATCTGAACGGCATCGGTGCGGCCATCGTGCTCGTCACGATGATACTGATCGGCGTCCTCTTGGCGACCCGAATCAGCCTGGCCGCGATCTTCGTCGCCTTTCATCACAAGCTCATCGGCCTCGGGCGGGCTTTCTCGCTGCAGTGGGCCCGCTTCACCGAGCGCCGGCGCAAAGAGAAGATGAAGACGGCCATCGTCCGCAAGCATCTAGACGCTTCGAAGGGGGACGGGCCGGCCTTGCGTCTCGTGGCAAAGCAGGACGATGCGTCGCTGCCGGTTTCCGGCCCGATCGTGCGCGAGGTCAAGGGCGCCGGCCGTTTCCAGATCCGCAAGGTGACGAAGGCCGACCTCCGCAAAGCCGCCGAGGAGTTGTCGAGGCAGGAGACACCCGACCCGTTTGTACTGTGGGCAGGCGCGAAGGCCGACACGGTCGAAGCCGCGCAGTTCACCCGGCCCATCGTGGTTGACGACGACGGCGAATTTGAAGATCCCCTTTATCTCGACGACCCACCGGCCGTGCGTGCGCGGCCAAAGCAGCCGATGCCGCGGCCGGTGCAGCGCAAGCAGAAAGAGGCGCCGCCTCCAAAGCGCGAGACCCGTCTCACGCACGACCTCCTTCCTCCCGTCGACCTGCTCACGCCGGGACCGAAGCAGGACACGATCAACGACGACATCCACAAGAAGTTCCTGGACATCGGGCGTCTCATCGAAGAGCGCTGCCGCGAGTTCTCCGTCGACGGCGAGATCACGGCCTATCACCCCGGCCCGGTCGTGACCACCTTCGAGTTCAAGCCGTCCGCCGGCGTGAAGTACGCCAAGGTCGTGAATCTGGGCGACGATCTCGCGCTGGCGCTGAAGGCCGAATCGATCCGCATCGAGCGCATCAGCGGCTCCTCCACCGTCGGCATCGAAGTGCCGAACAAGCGCCGCGAGCTCATCACGCTGCGGGACATCATCGATACCGACGCCTTCACCCAGCAGCAGTCGCTCCTCACCCTGGCCCTCGGCAAGGACATCCACGGCGACGCCATCGTCACCGACCTTGCCCGGATGCCGCATCTGCTCGTGGCCGGGGCCACCGGCGCCGGCAAGTCGGTCGGGCTCAACTCGATGATCGTCTCCCTGCTCTACAAAGCTCTCCCGAAGCAGCTTCGGATGTTGATGATCGATCCGAAGATGGTCGAGCTGAAGATGTACGAGGACATCCCGCACCTGCTCCACCCGATCGTCACCGACCCGAAGCTGGCCTCGGTCGCTCTGATCTGGGCGGTGAATGAAATGGAGAACCGCTACCGTTGCCTGGCCGAGTGCGGCGTCCGCAACATCGATCAGTACAACAGCCTGCTGAAGGATTTCGACGGTTACCGCCGGGCCATGAAGCTGCCGGAAGGGGAGCCGCTGAAGGTGCCCGAGCCGCTGGTCTACATCGTCATCATCATCGATGAGTTCGCCGATCTGATGATGGTGGCCTCGAAAGACGTGGAAGACTCGGTGACGCGCCTGGCGCAGAAGGCGCGCGCGGTGGGCATTCATCTCATCATCGCCACGCAGCGGCCATCGGTCGACGTGATCACGGGGGTTATCAAGGCGAACTTCCCGTCGCGCATCAGCTATCAGGTGGCCTCGAAGATCGATTCCCGCACCATCCTCGATACGCAGGGAGCCGAGAAACTGCTCGGCAACGGCGACATGCTCTTCCTTCCGCCGGGCACGGCGCGCATCCGCCGCATCCACGGCGCGTACGTCTCCGAGAAGGAGATCGTGCAGATCGTCGATTTCGTCAAGGCCAATCAGGGCGAGCCGAAGTTCCTCGAAGAGATCACGAAGATCGGCGACGAAAAGAGCGGGGCAGACGGGATCGAGTATCTCGACGATCCCAAGTACGACGATGCCGTGCGCGTGGTGCTCTCGACGGGGCAGGCCAGCGCCTCGTACATCCAGCGGCGGCTCAAGCTCGGCTACTCCCGCGCGGCGCGCCTCATTGAGATCATGGAAGCAAACGGCGTGGTGGGCCCCTCGCAAGGCTCCAAGCCGCGCGAGATCCTCGTGCGCGCCGATGACTATCCACCGGCCAGCGGGCAGACGATCTGAAGTCGAATGAATCATCGGCGCACTCCGGCGTGACCCCATGACAACGAATGCCACCCCCCGCGGCCGCGGCCGTCCCCGTCGTGCCGAGGCGGATGCGGAGATACTCGATGCCGCCCTCACGCTGCTGCGCACGGGCGGCTATCGGGAGCTGAGCCTCGACGAGGTGGCGCGCCGGGCGGGGACGGCCAAGTCTTCGATCTACCGTCGCTGGCCGTCGAAGGCGGCGCTGGCGGCGGAGATCGTCCGGCGCGAGGCGCCGCCCCCTCACGCCGCCGCCGATGCCAATGCCGCCTTGCGCGCGTTTGAGGAATTGCTCGATGGGCCGCTCGGCGGGGTCGTGGCCTCGCTCATCGGCGAGGCGCAGGAGAGCGCCGAGACGCGGGCGATGGTCGTGGCGCTCGTTGCGCCGTACCGCCAGCTCCTCCTCCGCTTTGCGGACGATGACGCCGCGGACCGTCTTCTCGGCGCGGTCCTGTTTCGCAGGCTCCTCGGCGCGTAGGGTTCATCCCCCACGCATTCAAAAAATTGAATAACCGGGATCACAGTTCGAAAGTGACTGTTCATCAATGAGTTACGAGTGACCAACGAATCCTGCCGCCCTCGGACCGGACCCCGAAACGGCCGATTCCGATCAACTTTTCTTTGATCCGGATCAATCGGCGATTGATCGGTAGCAATGTTTCTTTGATCCGGATCAACCGGCGATTGATCGGTAGCAACTTTTCTTTGATCCGGATCAATCGGCGATTGATCGGTAGCAACTTTTCTTTGATCCGGATCAACCGGCGATTGATCGGTAGCAACTTTTCTTTGATCCGGATCAACCGGCGATTGATCGGTAGCAATGTTTCTTTGATCCGGATCAATGGCGGATTGATCCATTTCCCCGCTCCCCGCGAGTTCAGCTAGGAGGGTTGCCTGTCACCTGAGGCTGCCGGAGCCGCGGTACGGCTGTAGGTGCTTGCTCCGATTCTAGTCCCGCGGCGTAGGACGCCGAAGGACCCCCCACGAGCTTGCATCGACGAAGTACAACCACCCGACCCCGGCAATCGCGGAGGAGGCGTTGGGCCGAGCCGTCCTCCGCCGTGAGCAAAATATTTCCCAATCATGGGGTAGCGGAATCCGCGCTTTCGTCACGCTAGGAGAAGAGGGCGCCCTCCCGAACAACATCGCCCGGCGCGTGGCCGGGCCAACACACCGGAGGGCTCAATGCGTCGTGTCTCCAAAGCTGTAGCCACTGCTTCGCTTCTCATCGCACTCACCACCTCGAATGTCTACGCCATTCCGTCGAAAGGCGGTTTCGAGCCGTCACTGGGATCGAAGATCGTCAAGATCATCCGGCACGTCTTCGGGCTGGATACGGGCGACATGTCGTGGCCGCACCCGTAAGGCTGGTCTAGTTCGCCGCGTCGTGGAACTCTTCTCGGAGGCTCTCAACCAGGGCGTGGACGATGTGCGCGGTCTCAGCCGTTGCATCGTCCACGTCGATTGCTTCACGGATGCTAACGACGGCAGCAATAGCGCGCTCGCTCATTCGGGCGGCTGTGAACTCCTCGATGACGCCCTGTGCGAGCGCGCGAGCTTCCGGCAGGTTGCCACGGTCGATCAATACCGAGGCGATGTTGAGAGCGCATAGCCCTGCATCCTCGATCATGCCGGCTGCGGCGAATGCATGACGTGCGTCGTGTAGACGTGCCAGTCCACTTGTGATCTGGCCGCGGGCGATGAGAACGAGGCCGGCTCCTCGTTCTGTGCGTGCCACCTCGGCCGTAAAACCGAGGTCTGTGAACTTTGCTACTGCCTCCGAGAAGTGAATATTCGCCGATGCGAAGTCGCCGAGGCGTATGGCGCAATAACCGAGGTTGTTGTGAAGGCGGGCCTGAGACTCGATGTCACCCTCCGCAATCGCGTCTTGAAGAAGATCAAGACATAGTTGATGCGCGTGGTCGTATCGATTCGCCTCATAAAGTGAGCTTGCTTCCGCCAGCCCTGCTTGTACGTACCTTCGGATGTCGTCGTGACTGCGGAACACCCGCCGGCACTCCGACAGAATCGTGTGTGCCTCGTCGAAGTGTTCCAGTTGCGCCAGGATCATTCCTTTGACGAGCCGCACGATGGCCCGGTCGTGTTCCAGCGAGGGGAATGACGCCAGGCATTCTTCGCCGCGGTCCGCCGCCTCGATCGCTTCGTCGTAACGAGCCAGATAGCGGAGTGTGCTGGCGCGGTCCTTCCATGCATTGGCACGGAGTTGGGCCATGACGACCGGCGGATATTGACTGGAGGGGAGCGATTCCGCGATCGACGCCGAGAGATTGGCGATGGCCAGCGCTTCGCGCGGGTTGCGGTGCAAGCGCTTCCGCACCTCCGCGCTCATCTGCTCCAGCGCGGCGTTGTTGCGAAGCTCCGGCGCTTCGGCCAGGCGCGGCCACTCCTCGGCCGGCGTATCGCGGAGATAGCGGGCCACGTCGGTGGCGTTCTCGCGCTCGCGCTCGCGCTCCAGCCGCTCTGCCGTGGCCGTGAACTCGGCCTCGCGGGAGCGGCGTCCCGTGGCATCGAACGTCACCACGTTCCCGGCGAACCGTTGCCGGCAGGCCGAGCATTCAGCGAGGTGTGCCACGTCGTCCGAGTGATTCATGGTTTCTTCCCCCGTACCGAGGGGTTGAAAATCTCTTCGGCGCGGCGCAGGCATTTCGTCACGAGCTTCTGGGTGTACTTCGCCGTCACCCCGAGGTGCTCGGCGATCTCGTTGATGCTGTATCCCTCGTAGTACCGAAGGCGAAGGATGTGCTGATAGCGCGGCGAGAGGCCGGCCAGAGCCTCGCCCGCGGCGATCCGGGCCGGCAGCGTTTCCAGGATGTTCGCCGACGCCGGATCGGGCTGTATGGCCGCCAGTTCCGCGTCCAGTTGCTCGATATGGCGTCCATGCTGGCGCCAGTAATACCGGCTGGCGTTGCAGATCGCGCCGAGCAGCCACTTGTGCAGCTCGCGGATGTCGTCCTTTCGTTTCAGGTACGAGAGGAACACCTCATGGGCCAGCGCTTCGGCATCGACCGCCGGCACCTGAAACTTGCGC
>DATLWH010000489.1:0-2663 GCA_035576505.1 Thermoanaerobaculia bacterium
AATGTCGTGGACCTGGGCCCGCCGCCGCGCACCACCTTCTGGGTCGGCTACGCTTCGTCGGTCGACAACGTCACCGGCGACGCCTGGACGACGCTCGGCTTCAACACGGGGCCGCCGCCGCCCTGAACGCGGCCTTGCAGCGGATCCGAGAGAGCTGTCTCCTGCCGCGCTCTACGACTCCGTGAACCGGAACCGGGCCACTTCGGACTCGAAGTCCTTGCCGCTGGTGACGAGGCTCTGCACGGTGGTGTTGAATTCGCGGGCGATGGCGTCGTTGGCCTGGGCGATGTCGAGCATGGTCTTCGAGGCGTCGGCGATGCGGTCGGTCTCGCGGAGCTGGCGATCGAGGGAGTCGCGCATGGCGCGGGCATCCTCGGCGATCTTCTCCAGCGCGGCGGTGATGCCTCGCCCGGCCAGTGACTGTTCGTCGGTGGCGTTCCTGACCTGCGCGGCGATCTCGCGGACGCGGTCGGCCTCCACGGCCAGAAGCTGCGTCCCGCGGGCCTGCTCGCGCGAGGCGCGGTTGATCTCGGCGATGTGATCGGACATGCGCGAGGCCACCTCGTGCAGATGCCGGCTGGCCTGGGCCTGATCCTCGAGCGCGCGCGAGATCTTCGTGGCCATCTCGTAGGAGTGGGCCGCGCTGCCGACGATCTTGGCCAGCGACGTGGAGGCATCATCGGCCAGACGGACGTTATCTTCGACGCGCCGAACGCCCTCCTGCATCTTGGTGGCGGCCTGCTTCGATCCGCTCTGCACGGCCTTGACGATGGCGCTGATCTCTTTAGTCGACCCGCGCGTCCGTTCGGCAAGCTCGCGGATCTCGTCGGCCACGACGGTGAAGCCGCGGCCGTGCTCCCCCGCCTGCGCGGCGATGATCGCGGCATTCAGGGCCAGCAGGTTCGTCCGGTTCGTGATCTCTTCAATGACGTTGACGATCTGGTTGATCTGCCCGACGCTGCGCTGCAGATCGTCGAGGGTTTCCGCGGTGCTGTTGGTGACGTCGCGGGAGATGTTGATGCCGTCGACGGTCTTGGCCACCGCCCCACCGCCCGCTTCGGCGTCCTCGCGGACCTGACGCGAGATGTCGGCCGTCGATTGCGCGCTGGCGCGCAGCTCGGCGATGGTGGAATCCATCTCCGCCACGAACGACAGGACCTCCTCGCCGATGCCTGCCAGAACCTCCGTGCGCCCTGACATCTCGTTCATGGAGGCATTCATCTCCGTGGTCGACGAGGACGTTTTCTCGACCGATTGGAAGAGGTAGTCCATGCTGCGGGCAACCTCCTCGGAGGAGGCCTGCAGCTCGAGGGCGCGGCTCGACGCATCCTGCGTCAGCTCGGTGACGGTGTCCGCCGCGCCGAGCACGCCGCCGATGCCGCCGCGGACGTTCTCGACGGCGAGCGACGAGCTTTCCGTCAGCGCCGATTGGTCGCGCGCACGAAGAAGGAGCGACTCGGTGCCGCCGGTGATGACGAGGACTCCCTGGGTGATGGTGGAGCCGCTGCCGCCGACGCGCCCGAGGAGGCGCCGCAGATTGGCGCGGGTCTCGCCGAAGCTGCCGGCCAGCTCTCCGACCTCATCATCGGAGAAGACGCGCGCCGTCGTGTTGAAGTTCCCCTGCGCCATGTCGGCAGCCAGAGCGCGGATGGCACGCACGGGACCGGCAACGTCGCGCGAGAGAAAGAGCGCCGCGGCAACGAATGCGATCAACGTGAAGAGAGCGATGACGATCGTGTAGAACGTGATCTGCCGCGGGATGCCCTGGTAGGGCGACCAGGGGACCGTCAGGACGAGAATCGAGCCGTCTTTCAATCGGGCGAAGCGGGCCACATGCGGCGAGATGAAGGCAGTGCTGTCGCCGTTCCCGAGGCGCCGGATTTCGCTGACCTCGGCGGGTGTGAGCGAGTCCTGAATGCTCGTGCGCATCGCGCCGCCCTTCGAGATGATGGCCACCGCGTAGTCGGACGGTACGTACTCACGGAGCGTGTCGACGATGCCCGGATCGATCTTCGCGGAAAGGTTTGCGCTGTCGTAAACGCGCTGAAAGCGATCCGACGCCGAGGCGATGGCAAGCTGTTCCAGCGTCGTCGACACTTTCGAGGAGATCAGAGCCACGAGCGCGGCGAAGGAGATGAGAAAGGAGCCGATGAAGACGATGGCGATCTTGCGGCCGAGGGGGAATCGCCGGCCCGTGTACCGCAGCGCGCCGCCGTGCGAGGCGTGATCCGAGAGCAACCGCTTGCCGGCGGCATACGCCCAGATCACCGAAGGGAATGCACCGATGCACGCGGAGACGAAGAAGTAACCGAAGCCGAGGGCAGTCGGCATCACGATGAGAGAGGCGACGACCGCGAAGAGGACACTGCCGGCGCCCCACAGCGCGAGCGTCAGTAGCTCTGTCCGCTCGAGACATCGCGTTGCCGCCTCCGACGCGTCTTTGCTATGACGAACGGCCTCCTCGACGGCCTCCGCCAGCGGCGTCAGCCCCATCCAGATCACCGCCGCGTTCAGCAAAAAGAAAACGGCGAAGAGGCCGACGATCGAGCTGACCGCGCAAAACGACATCGCAATGACCTGACTGAGGAAGATGAACGACAGCGGTCCAATGACCACCGCCGGCGGCACCAGCAACCAGATGATGTATTTGCGTGAGAAGGACA
>DATLWH010000490.1:0-6341 GCA_035576505.1 Thermoanaerobaculia bacterium
CCGACGCTGGAGAGGACGGCGATGACGAACAGGGTCGTGTAGACCGGCATGGTCTTGCCGATGCCGCCGTAGTCGGCCAGCAGGCGCGTGTGGCGCCGCTCGTACACCACGCCGACGAGCAGGAAGAGCGCGCCGGTGGAGAGGCCGTGGTTGACCATCTGCAGGATCGAGCCTTCGATCGATGTCTGGTTCAGGGCGAAGATGCCGAGCACACAGAACCCCAGGTGCGAGACCGAGGAGTAGGCTACGAGCTTCTTCATGTCCGGCTGCACCCACGCCACCAGCGCGCCGTAGATGACGCCGATCACGGCCAGCGCGATCAGCAGGCCGGCGTACTTGGCAGTGGCGTCGGGGAAGAACGGAAGGACGAAGCGGAGGAAGCCGTACGTCCCCATCTTCAGCATCACGCCGGC
Organism: Thermoanaerobaculia bacterium; assembly: GCA_035576505.1. Lineage (GTDB taxonomy): Bacteria > Acidobacteriota > Thermoanaerobaculia > Gp7-AA8 > Gp7-AA8 > JADGNZ01. Next base: position 414 of record DATLWH010000490.1, read on the forward strand.
CAGGATGATCGAGCCGCCGGTGGGTGCTTCGACGTGGGCGTCGGGGAGCCATGTGTGCAGGGGGAAGAGTGGGACTTTGATGGCGAAGGCCAGAGCAAACGCAAAAAAGAGCAACGTCTGCGCGTGCGGCGCGAGCGCGGTGCCGTAGAGCTCCGTGATGGCGAAGGTGATGACGCCCGTGTCGTGGAGGTGCGCGAAGGCGAGATAGATGATGCCGAGCAGCATCAGCAGTGAGCCGGCGATGGTGAAGAGGAAGAACTTGATCGCCGCGTAGATCCGGTTCGCCCCGCCCCACACGCCGATGATGAGGTACATCGGCAACAGCGTCAGCTCGAAGAAGACGTAGAACAGCAGGAGGTCGGTGGCGACGAAGACGCCGATCATGGCCGCTTCCATGATCAGGAAAGCGATGACGTACTCCTTCGGGTGCTTGTGGATCGTGTTCCAGGAAGAGAGGAAGACGACCGGCGTCAGGAGCGTCGTCAGCAGGATGAGCCAGAGCGAGATGCCGTCGACGCCGAGGGAGTAGCGGATCCCCCACTGCGGAATCCATGAGAGTGATTCGACGAGCTGGAAGCCGGCCACGCCTTCTTTGAATTGCCCGAGGATGCCGAGCGAGGCGATGAAGGTGGCGAGAGAGGCGAGCAGGCCGAAGCCTTTGATCGCACTCGTCGCCGTCTTCGGAAAGAAGGCCAGGAGCACCGCCGCGGCGATGGGAAGCCAGAGGGTGAGGGAGAGGATGTTGGTCATTAGTTGGCCCTCGGGGTGGGGAGTCGGGGGTCGGGGGTCGGGGGTCGTAGACCACTCACCCTCATCCAGCCGATCGCGGTTTGCATTCTCCGACACCCGACACCCGACACCCGACTCCCGTTCATGCCAGCACCCAGATGAACACGATCACTCCCAGGAAGAACATGAGCGCGTAGTTCCGGACGTTGCCAGTCTGGAAGAAACGGAGCAGATCGCCGACGGCGGCGATGGTGTAGCCGCCCAGGGCCAGCGTGCCGTCGATCAGCGCATCGATGCCGCGCCAGAGGAACTGCGAGAACCGTTCGAGTGGACGGACGATGATCGCGCCGTACAGCTCGTCCACGTACCACTTGTTCTCCATCCCGCGCGCCACGGCCGGCATCGCCTCCGCGAACTGCTCGTCGGCGGCCAGACCGCGCTTGTAGAAGCGGGAGTAGGCGGCCCAGATGCCGATCGCGGCGATGGCGGTGGAGACGAACATCAGGCCGTACTCGAGGTTGGGAGAGATTTCGTACTGCACCTCAGGCACCCCAGCGATCTCGGGGAAGATCGGATGCAGCCAGGCCGCGAGGAAGTGACGGTGCGGCCATCCGAGGATCGCGCCACCAACCGCGGAGAGCGCCGCCAGCACGACCAACGGCACGGTCATCGTCCATGGCGATTCATGGACGTGATGCTCCTGCTCGTGCGTTCCGCGGAAGCTGCCGAAGAACGTGAGATAGACGAGCCGGAACATGTAATAGGCCGTGCAGAACGCGGCCAGCGATCCGAGGATCCAGATGATGACGTTGAACCACTGCGGGAAGTAGGGATTGGCCAGAGCCGAGGCCAGGATCTCGTCCTTGGAGAAGAAGCCGGCCAGCGGCGGGATGCCGGCGATGGCGACCGTGGCCACGAGGAACGTCCAGTAGGTGATGGGGATCTTCGACTTCAGGCCGCCCATCTTGCGCATGTCCTGCTCGCCGCTCATGGCGTGAATGACCGAGCCGGATCCGAGGAAAAGGCAGGCCTTGAAGAACGCGTGCGTGACGAGGTGGAAGATACCGGCGGTGAAGGCGCCGACGCCGACTCCGATGAACATGAAGCCGAGCTGCGAAACGGTGGAGTAGGCCAGGACTTTCTTGATGTCCCACTGCCTGATGCCAATCGTTGCGGCGAAGAGCGCCGTGAGAGCGCCGATGAGAGCGACGACCATCATCGCGCCGGGGGCCAGCCGATAGAGGGCGTTCGAGCGGACGACCATGTAGACGCCGGCGGTGACCATCGTAGCGGCATGGATCAGGGCCGAGACCGGCGTCGGGCCGGCCATGGCGTCCGGCAGCCAGACGTAGAGGGGGATCTGCGCGCTCTTGCCGACGGCGCCGAGGAAGAGCAGCAGGCAGATGGCAGTCAGCAGCCAATGCTCGACGCCGCCCGCGCTGGCGATCTGCGAGACCTTGGAGAAGTCGACGCTCCCGAAGTAGGCGAACATCAGGAACATGGCGATGAGGAAGCCGAAGTCGCCGATGCGGTTGACGACGAAGGCTTTCTTGCCGGCGGCCGGGGCGTAGTCGGTCTCGTAATAGAAGCCGATGAGAAGGTAGGAGCAGAGTCCGACCCCTTCCCAGCCGACGAACATGAGGAGGTAGCTCGAGGCCAGGATCAGCACGAGCATCTCGGAGAGGAAGAGGTTCAGGTAGGCGAAATAGCGTGCATAGCCATGCTCGTGGGCCATGTAGCCGACGGAGTAGAGGTGGATGAGGAAGCCGACCCACGTGACGACCATCAGCATGACCACGCTGAGGGGATCGAGCTGGAAGGCGAGGTCAGCGCCGATGGAGCCGGAGGAGATCCAGTTGTAGACGAGGTCGACGTGCCGCTCCCCGGTGGGATAGGCGGCGTGGTACTGCACGACCGCGATCGTCCCTGCCACCGCCGCGCCGAGGGAGGCCAGCAGCGCCACCGCCGTCACGAACCGGTTTCCCAGACGCTTGCCGAAAAGGCCGTTCAGCAGGAAGCCAGCCAGCGGCAGGAGGGGGATGAGCCAGAGTGTGTTGAGCATGTCGGGGAAGGCTGAAGGCAGAAGGCAGAAAGCAGAAGGTGCGAGTCGAGAGGCCGTCGGGCCGCTACGACTTCATCTCTTCTGCCTTCATCCTTCCGACTTCATCCTTTTGTCTCTCCTCGCATCGTGCGGCGCGAGGAGAAACGCCCCCGCGACGCTAGTCTTTCAATCGCTCCTGGTAGTCCTCGGACGATGCCGGGTCCAGCTCCCAGCGGTGTTCGTCGCGGTTCCGTTCCTTCTCTCCGACCTTCAGCTCCTCGTCGTCGGCGTAGGAGATTCCCATTGCCGCCGCGGTCTCCTCGGTGTCGTTCTGGCCGGGGGTCGACTGGCTCCCGGTCGCTGCCTCGTCGCCCTGCGACTCGGCCATGTCCCATTGCGCGTCGATGTCCCCGCCCGAAAGCGATGGATCGACGCCGTTGTTTTCGCGCAGCCGCTCAGCGAGCTGATGCGACCCCGCGCTGATGTCTGGCACCGGCGGCTCGATGCGGTCATCGATACCGTTGCGGTTGCTGTCCTTCCTCTCATTCTCTTCCCAGTCAATGAGCTTCTCGGTCTTGTCCATTTTCGTGCTCCTGTTGAGCCTGAAAATGCGACGTTCGTGCCGTTCCGCGGGGGTCGGGAGTCGGGTGTCGGGTGTCGGAGAGGAAGAACCGCTCTCGATTCTTGTCTCTCTCCGACCCCCGACCCCCGACTCCCGACCCCCGTTTCATTACCACCTCATCAAATTCGCCTCATCTACGTCGATCGTGTGCCGGTGATGGAACAGGGAGATGAAAATGGCCAGGCCGACGGCGGCTTCGGCGGCGGCGATGGCCATGACGAAAAAGACGAAGATGAGTCCGTGGATCTGATGGAACTGCCGGGCGTAGGCGACGAAGGTCAGGTTGACCGCGTTCACCATCAGCTCGATGCACATGAAGATGGTGATGCCGTTCTTCCGCGTCAGCACACCGCATACGCCGAAGGTGAAAAGGATGGCGCTGAGGATCAGGAACCAGCTCGTTGGAATCACAGTTTGTCCTCCCCCGTGACGGGCGGAGCTGCTCCGGTGCGCCCGCTGAGGATCAATGCGCCGACGATCGCGGCCAGGAGGAGGATCGAGACCATCTCGAAGGGAAAGATGTAGGCCTCGAACATCCGGATGCCGATCGTCCGCGCGTCCGACACGAACGGCCCGGTGGGCAATTGCGTCACGCCGAACTTGGCGAGGTAGTAGATGAGGGCCAGACCGAATGCGGCGCTGGCCGTGTAGCCGAGGAACTGCTGCACCGGACGCGTGCGCGGCTCTTCCTGATGTTGCAGGTTGAGCAGCATGATCACGAAGAGGAACAACACCATGATCGCGCCGGCGTAGACGATCACCTGCAACGCCGCCAGAAACGGCGCCTCGAGCAGGACGTACATCACCGCCAGGGCAAAGAACGACGCCACCAGCGACAGCGCCCCGACCACCGGATTGTGGTGCAGCACGACCACCGCCGCGAAGATCACGGCCACGGCGGCGAAGAAGAAGAAGATGGTGAAGGTGATCAAATCCACCTCTTGGCAATAAAGAGAGCCACGATCACCACGTTCACCAACGCCATCGGCAGAAACACTTTCCATCCGAGTTTCATCAGCAGGTCGTACTTGAGGCGTGGGATCGTCCAGCGGACCCAGACGAAGATGAAGAGGAGGATGCTGACTTTCACGACGAACGACAGCACCGAAAGGGCGAAGCCGAGGGCGTTGGGCGGCACGTTGTACCACGGGATACCCCAGCCGCCGAGGTACAGCGTGGCGATGAGCGCCGACATCGTGGTCATGGCCATGTACTCGGACATGAAGAAGAGGGCGAACTTCATCGACGAGTACTCGGTGTGGTAGCCGGCCACCAGCTCCGCGTCCGCTTCCGCGAAGTCGAACGGCAGCCGGTTCGTCTCGGCGAACCCGGAGACGAAGAAGACGATGAAGCTCATCCACATGGCCGGCGAGAAGATGTTCCACGCCGGCAACTTGATGGCGTTGAAGAGGACGAACGAACCGGTCTGCCGCCAGACGACATCGGAAAGCGAGAGCGATCCGGCCGCCATCAGCACGCTGACCGCGGCCAGCGTGAGCGAGAGCTCGTACGAGATCATCTGCGCCGATGCTCGGATCCCGCCGAAGAGCGAATACTTGTTGGCCGACGCCCATCCGGCCATGACGATGCCGTAGACGCCCATCGAGGCCAGGGCGAAGATCAGCAGAATGCCGATGTTGACGTTGGCGATGATCGGCTCGAAGAGGCGGCCGCCCGGCAGCAGGAAGGGCCGGCCCCATGGGACGACGGCGATCGTCGTCAGCGCCGGGATCAGGCCGAACATCGGCGCGATCGTGTAGAGGATCTTGTTGGCCTTGGCCGGCAGCATGTCCTCTTTGAGGATGAACTTCAGCGCGTCGGCGAACGACTGGAAGAAGCCGAACGGCCCGACGCGGTTCGGTCCCGGCCGGTCCTGGATCAGAGCGCTCCCGCGCCGTTCCACCCACACCATGACGGGGGTGACGTTCAGCATCGCGCCGAGGACGACCGCGATCTTCAGTCCCGAGAGGCCGACATCAACCCAATCGATCCCGTGCATGTCTCGTCTTACGCCTGCGCTGCCGCCGTTTCGGCGGCGGGGAACACCGGAATGAGCTCGAATCCTCGGAAGGCGGCCGCGTCGGTGTAGAGCATCGACCCGATGCGGCGGTAGACCTCCAGGTCGCTCACGGCCTGCCCTTTGGGCGGATAGGCCTGATGGATGCGCTGCACGCGTCCCTGCAGATTCGTGAACGTCCCTTCCTTCTCGGCATGGATCGTCGAAGGCAGGAGGACGTCGGCCACATCGTTGAGCGGATGGTTGGCGTCCCACGACATCACCACCAGGAACTTAGCCTTGCGGAGGCTGGCCACGACGGCCGGATATTTGGCCCGCTCGCTGAAGGCGGCGTCGGTGATGAAGAGGACGTCGATGTTGTCAGCTCCGGAGGTGAGCAGGGTCTCGATGAGGGGGTCGGGTGTCGGGGGTCGGGTGTCGGAGCTGGAGGCGGACGCGCCGTCTGTGAGTAACGATTCGGCTGCGTTGCGGGAGTCGGGTGTCGGGTGTCGGGTGTCGGAGATAGAAGCTGGGGTGGGG
>DATLWH010000491.1:0-3124 GCA_035576505.1 Thermoanaerobaculia bacterium
CGAGATCACGCGGCGATTCTTCGATTTCTGCTGCAGCCTGATCACCCCGGAAGGGTTTCTGCTCCACAAATACAACCCGGATGGCTCGACAGGCTCTTCGTGGCACCCCTGGCTGGCGGATGGCAAGCGGCAGTTGCCGATCCAGGAAGACGAGACGGCGCTGGTCGTGCTCGCGCTGTGGACGCATTTCGAGAAGTTTCACGACGTCGAGTTCGTCAAGCCGCTCTACAAGCCGATCATCAAGACCATGGCCGACTTCCTGGCGCGCTACCGCGAGCCGCACACGCGTCTGCCGGCGCCGTCGTGGGACCTGTGGGAGGAGCGCCGCGGGATCGCCGCGTTCACCGTCGGCTCGGTCTGGGCGGGACTCAACGCCGCGGCGAACTTTACCGACGCCTTTGGCGAGACGGCGCAGGCGGAGAAGTATCGCCGCGCCGCCGGCGAGATCAAAGACGGAGCGTTGCGTTTTCTCTTCAATGAAACAACCGGCCGCTTCGCGCGCTCCATCAACGTCTCCCGAGAGGGAGAGATCACCGCGGATATGACGCTCGACGCCTCGATGGCCGGGCTGTGGTTGTTCGGAATGTTCGACGTGAACGATCCGAAGATCGTCGCCACGATGGAGGCGATGATCGAACGGTTGACGATCAAGACCGACGTCGGCGGCGTGGCGCGCTACGAGAACGATTACTACTTCCAGGTCTCGAAAGACGTCGCCAACGTGCCCGGGAACCCCTGGGTCGTCTGCACGATGTCGATCGCGCACTGGTACGCCATGCGCGCAGGCAACACCGAGGATCTGCAGAAAGCGATCGACATTCTGGTCTGGGCCACCGCGCACGCGTTGCCGAGCGGTGTGCTGGCCGAACAACTCGATCCGTACACCGGCAAGCCGATCTCCGTCGCCCCCCTGACGTGGAGCCACGCGGCGTACGTACTGGCCACCCACGCCGTGGCCCGGCGTGCCGGCCAGTTCGCGGGGAGCGGTTAGCGGTGGCCCGGCGCACACGCCTGCGCACGCGCGTGCTTCTTCTTACAGCGGCCTTTGCCATTGCTCTCTTCGCCATCACGTTCGGCCTGAGCTGGCGCGCGCAGGTGGCGCAGGAACGCTGGAGCAGGCTGGTCGGGGTGGAGACGCGGGCCATCGCCACGCTCGAAGAGCTGATCCGCGCGCAGAACGCCTTTCGCGCACATGCCGTCGCCGGCAGCGCGGCGAACTACCGCGTGGTCACGCAGCTCCTCGACTCCGGCTCGCTGTCGACGATCGACATCGCGGCGCTGCGGCGGCGGATGGCCACCTTCCGCGTCGTGCTGACCGGCGGCAGCGCAACGAACAGCGAGAGCGAGGCGGAAATCGATACGGAATCCCGGCGCGTCGTGGCCGAGGCGCAGCGGATCATCGATGAGCGCAAAGCGGAGATCGCCCGGCAGTTGCCGATGCTGGAACGGGAAACGCGCGAGCTGATGTCGGCAGGGCTGGCCGTAGCGTGGATCCTGATCATCTGCAGCTTCGCGGCCGTGCAGGTGACGCTGCGCAAGGTGGTGCGGCCGATCGAAGAGCTCTCCCTCGCTGCCGACCGCATCGCCGCCGGCGACCTCGGCGCGCATGCACCGGTGGCGGGCGACTTCGAGGTGGCCAGGCTGGCCGATGCAGTCAACCATATGGCCGACGAGCTGAAGGCTCACGCCCGTACCGACGAGCTGACGAACCTGCCGAACTTCCGGGCCTTCCGCGAGCGCATCGACCTCGAGATCGACCGCGCCAGCCGCTATCCGGAGCGCTTCGGCATCCTCATCCTCGATCTCGATCGCTTCAAGAAATATAACGATACCTACGGCCACCTTGCTGGCAACGACGCTTTGCAACGGGTGGCGCGGGTCATCCGCGAGGCCGTGCGGACGGTCGACTTTCCGGCGCGTTACGGCGGCGAGGAGTTCGCGGTGATCCTCCCGCAGATCGACGGCGCCGCGCTGGTAGCCGTCGCCGAACGTATCCGTGCCGGTGTCGAATCCATGCCCGCCCCGGCCGGCGGCGCAACGGTAACCATCAGCATCGGCGCTGCCATGTATCCCGACGACGGCACCGCCCCCGATGCTCTTTTCCGCGCCGCCGACGAACGCTTGTACGCGGCCAAAGGCGGCGGGAGGAATCGGGTGGTGGTGGGGGCTGGGGCGGCGGGTCGCGCGGTCTCGTACAAAACGTAGGTCGGACTCTCCAGTCCGACCGGAGCTTGGGAGAGCGGTAATCGCTAACCGCCTATAGGTCAGAGCCGCGCAAGCTCCGGTCGGACTAGAGAGTCCGACCTACGTTTTGTACGCTCGCCGAGCCAGCCGGCGAGGACGCCAGCGCTCCGGTCATTCCAGCGTGGAGATCAACTGCTCGATCGTTCGGGCGGTCGTTGCCAGCTCGCGTTCCGAGACATCGGCGCTCAGCGCGTCGCGCCACTGCTCGTAGGCGGGGCGAAGCTTTTCGATCGTGGCGCGGCCGCGGCGCGTGAGACCGACGCGCGAAGAGCGGAGGTCTTCGGGATCGTCGGCGCGCTCGGCGAAGCCGAGCTGCTCGAGGCGGGCCATCATTCCGGTCATGTTCTGCTTGGAGACCATCATCGCCCGCGCCAGCGCGGCCAGCGACATCGGGCCGCCGCTTCGGTCCAGAACGGAGAGGATGGCCCACTGCTGCGGCGTCACATGGGCCTTCTCGAAGACGGGAGAAAGCCGGCGCGTCAGCAGGTTCGCGAGCTGAATCACGCCCGCGACGAGGTCCCGTTCCGCCTGGCCCGTCATGTGTGAACGTCAATGTATTGACCAATGGCCGGCGGTGTCAAATGTGCGTGCTACTCTGCCTTTCATGCGGAACATGATGCGGCGGATCGACGATGCTCTCCTCGTTGCCGCAATCGTCGTCTTCGGCGCTGTTCTCCGCTTCGGCGGGATAGGCGTCCCCAGTCTCTGGCTGGACGAGATCCTCGATTACGACGTCGCCACGAAGCTGACGCACGAACCCTTCTGGCACTGGCTGACCGGATTCGCCAGCGAGCACGGCCCCCTCTTTTTCGCGAGCGAGCTGGCCGGCCGTTTCGCTCATGCGCCGGAGTCTGCGGCGCGATTTGCTCCTGGGGTTTTC
>DATLWH010000492.1:0-11310 GCA_035576505.1 Thermoanaerobaculia bacterium
GTCTTCAATCACACCGGGGAAGGCGACGGAAGGCACGGCGACGCGAGCTCACTGCGCGGCCTGGACAACTCGATCTACTACATCATCGATCCGGCCAGCGGCTTCGACCGCGATTACTCGGGCTGCGGGAACACGCTGAACTGCAATCACCCCCTCGTGCGTGAGTTGATCCTCGACGCGCTGCACTACTGGGTCGCGGAGATGCACGTGGACGGGTTTCGCTTCGATCTGGCCTCGATCCTGGGACGCGGGCGCAACGGCGAGGTGCTGGCCAATCCACCGCTCATCGAGCGGATCACGGAAGATCCGCTGCTGCGCGACACCACGATCATCGCCGAGGCGTGGGATGCGGCAGGGCTGTATCAGGTGGGAAAGTTTCCGGCGCGGTGGGCCGAGTGGAACGGACCATTCCGCGACGACGTACGCGACTTTCTGCGAGGCGCGGGCAGTCCTGACCATCTGGCCACGCGCCTGGCCGGCAGTGCGGACCTCTTTCACGATCCGGATCGTTCGCCGTCGCATTCGATCAATTTCGTGACGTCGCACGACGGCTTCACGCTCCGCGATCTCGTCTCGTATGACCAGAAGCACAACCGGCGCAACGGCGAAGAGGACCGCGATGGATGCAATGACAACCGAAGCTGGAACTGCGGGGCCGAGGGCCAGAGCAGCGACCGGGCCGTGCTGGCGCGCCGGGATCGCCAGGTACGCAATGCCTTCACCATTCTCTTCCTCTCGCAGGGCACACCGATGTTTCTGGCAGGCGACGAGCTCGGGCGGACGCAGGGCGGCAACAACAACGCCTACTGTCAGGACAACGAGACCTCCTGGGTCGATTGGTCGCTGGAGACGGGCAACGCGGACCTGCTCGACTTCGTGCGGCGATTGATCGTCTTCCGCAAGGAGACCCCGGTCCTGAACCGCACCACGTTCTTCACCGGCCAGCCTTCACCCCTGACCGGCCTGCCCGATGTGATCTGGCATGGCGCCGCGCTCGGCCGGCCGGAGTTCGGCAGCGCGGCACGCGTACTGGCGATGCATCTTCCCGGCGGCCCTACCGATACTCGCGGCCAGGATGTCTACTTCGCCGTCAACGCCTGGACCGAACCGATCTCATTCGAGCTTCCCGCGCCGCCCTCCGGCAGCGTCTGGCGGCTGATGTTCGATACCGCCGCGCCAGACCAGCGAGACAACATCGTGGCCGGCCGGGCGTTGCTGCAGCCGCACAGTTGTGTCGTTTTGCGCAGCGAAGGCCGGCCGTAGAAGGCAGAAAGCAGAAGGCGGAAGGCGGAAGGCAGAAGGCGGTCGGGGTCAACTTCTGGTTTCTGGTTTCTGGTTTCTGGTTTCTGGTTTCTGGCTTTTAGTTTCTGGCCTTCTGCCTTCCGCCTTCTGCCCCCCTGTATTTCCCCGGCTTCCACGGCGACTGACGTTGCGACCGCGATGAAATCGCATGGAGGCAGTGAATGGCAGCCGAGAACAACATCGTTCCTTTTCAATCGCTTGGGTCGCGTTTATCGCTTCAGGTCGATCAGTGGCTGATCGCGAATCGAGCGATCAGCTTCGCCAACGCGCCCGACACGCTCCGGCTCGAGGCTGTCGCCAGCGTGATCCGCGAGCTGGCCGCCGAGAAGATGTGCGCGACCGAACAGCGGTACGAGGCTGCCTCGGCCAAGCGCGTCTACTACCTCTCCATGGAGTTCCTCATGGGCCGGGCGCTCGGAAACAACGCGCTGAACCTCGGCATGCGGAACGCCGTGTCCGACGCCATGACGCAACTCGGCGATGACCTCGAATCACTCTCCGAGCTGGAAGCGGATGCCGCGCTCGGCAATGGTGGTCTCGGCCGCCTGGCCGCCTGCTTTCTCGATTCCATGGCCACCCTCGGCATCGCCGGTTACGGGTACGGCATCAACTACGAATTCGGACTCTTTCGCCAGATCATCGATTCCGGCCAGCAGTTCGAGCGCCCCGACCAGTGGCAGGCCGCCGGCTCTCCCTGGCTGATCCCGCGTAACGATCAGGCCCTGCTCATTCCCGCCTACGGTCATATCGAGCACGACGTGGACCGCAACGGCGACTACAACCCGATGTGGAGCAACTGGCAGCTCATCGTGGGCGTTCCTCATGACATGCCGATCATCGGCTGGGGCGGAGAGACGGTCAACGTCCTGCGGCTCTTCGCCGCGCGCGCCTCCGACGACTTCGACGTCGACATGTTCAACGAAGGCGACTACATCGCCGCCGTGCAGCAGAAAATCACGACGGAGACGATCTCGAAGGTCCTCTACCCATCGGACTCGGTCCCGGCCGGAAAAGAGCTGCGGCTTCTGCAGGAGTATTTCCTCGTGGCCTGTTCGGTGCGGGACATCTTCCGCCGCTTCGGCCGGACGCATACCGCCATCAGCTCCCTGCCGGACCACGCGGCGATCCAGTTGAACGACACCCACCCGGCCCTGACCGTGGCCGAGTTGATGCGCGTTCTCGTCGACGAGCACGGGCTGCCGTGGGACGAGGCCTGGCGCATCACCAACCGCACGATCGCGTACACGAATCACACGCTGCTGCCGGAGGCGCTCGAGAAGTGGCCCATCGAGCTGATGGAGCGCGTCATCCCGAGGCACACCCAGATCATCCGCGAGATCGATCGCCGCCATCGTGAACTGGTGGAGCTCTTCTACCCCAGCGATACCGGACGCAAGAACGGGATGGCCATCATCGACGACCACTCCGGTCAGGTACGGATGGCCAATCTGGCCATCGTCGGCAGCCACTCGGTGAACGGCGTGGCGCAGCTCCACTCCGATCTGGTGAAAAGCGACCTCGTTCCCGACTTCTACCGGATGACGCCGGCGAAGTTCAACAACAAGACCAACGGCGTCACGCCGCGCCGCTGGCTGGCGCACGCAAATCCGGAGCTGGCTTCCCTGATCACGCACGCGATCGGCGACGCGTGGATCACGAATCTCGACCGTCTTCGGGATCTCGAACGCTACGCGGAGGATGCAATGTTCCTGAACCGCATGAGCGCCGTGAAAGCCCGCAACAAGACGCGGCTGGCCGGGATCACCCGCGACCTCACCGGTCTGCGCGTCGATCCCTCCTCGCTCTTCGACGTGCAGATCAAGCGCATCCACGAGTACAAGCGTCAGCTCCTCAACGTGCTGCAGATCCTCGACCGGTATCGGGAAATCGTCGAGGAGGGCCTCTATCCGCAAATGCCGCGAACGTTTTTCTTCGCGGGCAAAGCCGCCCCCGGCTATTGGATGGCCAAGCAGATCATCCGGCTGATCAACGACGTCTCCGCCATGATCGAGCGCAACCCGAAGACCTCCGAATGGATCCGCGTGGTCTTCCTTCCGGACTACAGGGTCAGCCTGGCCGAACGAATCATCCCCGCCGCCGAGCTGAGCGAGCAGATCTCCACCGCCGGGAAGGAAGCCTCGGGCACCGGCAACATGAAGCTGGCCCTCAATGGTGCGCTCACGATCGGCACCTGGGACGGAGCCAATATCGAGATCGCCGAGGAGGTCGGGATGGAGAACATCTTCATCTTCGGCCACCGCACCGAGGCCGTTCGCGAGCTCCTCGATCACGGCCAGTACCGGCCGTGGGAGATCGCCCGGAACGACGCTGCCATCGGCCGTGTCGTGGAAATGCTGATCGACGGATCCATCGTAGCGGGAGACCGCGAGCGCTACCGCGCCATCTACGACAAGCTGGTCAGCCCGAACGACGAATACATCCATCTCGGCGACCTCCGCGCCTACATCCAGGCCCAACACGAAGTCGATCTCTGCGCGCAGGACAGCGCGCAGTGGAATCGCAAGTCCCTGCTCAACATCGCGCGGATCGGAAAGTTCTCGAGCGACCGCACGATCCTCGAATACGCGCGGGAGATCTGGGACGTCAGCCCCGTGACCGGCCTGGAGAGCAGCGACACTCCCGTCAAGTCGGCCAGAGGGTGAAATGCGGGCTCTCGTTCCATTCGCCAGCCTGCTGGCCATGAGCGCATGGCTTTTCTCCGGTTGTGCGGCTACGCGCAACCCAGGCACAGGCGTGAACGGGAACATCGTCTACAGCGCCGGCCTCTCCAATCTCACCGGCCCGGGCCCGGACGAGAGCGGAAAAGTCCACGCTGTGGCACCCCGCAGCGACTCGGCATCGTTCACGGTTCACTACAACCCTGTCGACTACTGGTATGGCCGGGTCACGTTCACGGGCTACACGCATCCGAACCAGAAGCAACCCTGGAACCCCGACTTCACCTACGGGTTCGGCTACTCCGACTGGCACCCCGGTTCGGTGAGCGTCACGTACGAGAACTACGGAGGAAACAGGCTCCGGCCAAGCGGGGGCGCGCCGATGACGCGTTTTCAGGAAGGGACGGTTTCGGCGAACTACAAGTTGCCTGAAGCAAAAGTCGCCGCTCTCAAGGCATTTCATCTGTCGACGAGCGTGCAGTTGACTCCCCGCTATTTCGACCTGGCCTCGCTCGAAGACCACTCATCGAAGTCATCGATGTCCGTCGATCTGCATTGGACGATTTACGGAAACTGGTACGCCGGCACGAAGTTCTCGTACTACCCCGTGCACGGGCAGCAACAGCCGTGGGATCCCGATTTCACCTACTGCTTCGGCTACTCCGACTGGCATCCGGGAACCTGGTCTCTCGAATACACAAACTTCGCGCCGAACAGGCTTCCCAGCCACGCACCGGTGGCGCATCCCGGCACCTTCCGCGACGGCAGCCTGGTGTTGAGCTACGGCTGGTCACTACCAGAAAGGAAAAAGAAATGAGCACAAGTCTGTTTACAGAGGCGCAGGAGCGGCAATTGGCAGACCGCGGCATCAGTGCCGCGGAAGCGCAGCGTCAGATCGGCCTGATGCGCAACGAATCCCAGTTCGCACGCCTGCAGCGGCCGGCCACGATCGATGACGGCATTCGCCATCTGAACCCTAGGGAAGAAGCTCAGTTCCTCGAGTTGGGCAACGACGCGGCGCGGGCTGGACGGCTCTCGAAGTTCATCCCTGCCTCCGGTGCGGCAACGCGGATGTTCCAGCAGTTCTCCGGCCTGGACCATGATCCGAGGACCGTTGACGGCCAGGGCGGCGCGGAATGGTTCACGAAGCACGCGGCAAAGCTTCCGTTCGGAGAGGAACAGGCAGACGCGGCGACGATCCGGGAGCTTCTGTACGGCCTGGACGGTCTGGCCGCGCGTCCGAAAGGGCTTGTCCCATTTCATCGATATGGTGTCGAAGCCCGCACCGCCGCCGAGGAGCACATGCTCGAAGCAGCCCGGACGTGCTGCGGCGACGACGGCGTGGCGCGCCTGCACTTCACGATCCCTGAATCGTCACGCGCCATGTTCGAGGCCGCCGTAGATCGAATCCGGCCGCTGCTCCAAGAGCGATTCGGCGTGCGCGCCGAGGTCACCTTCTCCGTGCAGGATCCCAGCACGGATACGGTGGCCTGCACCCCGGAAGGATTGCCATTCATCGACGGCGACGGGCGGCTGGTGCTCCGCCCTGGAGGGCACGGCGCGCTGCTGCGCAACCTCGAGCGCTGCGGCGGCGACCTCGTGGTGATCCGGAACATCGATAACGTCGTCGTCGAACGCGATCTCGATCTCGTGGTCCGGTGGAATCTGATCCTCTCCGGACTTCTCTCAGACCTCGAAGACCGCTCTTCGGTCCTGCTCGCTCTCATGGTTCATTGCGGGACGTCGAACATCCTCGCGCATATCGAGACCTTCCTGGAGCGCGAACTGGGCTTCCGCCCGGACGAGAACGGATCGATCGAGTCGCGGAAGCATGCGGCCATCGCGATCCTCAATCGTCCGTGGCGGGTCTGTGGAATGGTGCGCAACGACGGCGAACCGGGCGGCGGCCCGTTCTGGATCGCAGGAGACGGCGCACCGGCACTGCAGATCATCGAGAGCGCACAGGTGGACCTGAATGATTTCTCGCAGGCGAGGGCCTGGCGCGGCGCCACGCACTTCAATCCTGTCCATCTGGTATGCGGTCTGCGCGACCGCGACGGAAGTCCGTTCCGGCTCGCTGACTTCGCCGACCCCGCCCAATCGTTCATCATCCGGAAAACCCACCAGGGCAAGCCGCTCGTGGCCATGGAGCATCCAGGCCTCTGGAATGGCGCGATGGCGCGTTGGAACACGATCTTCGTGGAAGTCCCCTCGGCGACGTTCGCTCCGGTGAAGACCGTTGCCGATCTTCTCCGGCACGCGCATCAGGCAGTTGCCGCATGAAACCAAGGGCGCTGGTGGTCGATGACGATCCCGTCAACAGGCGTCTGCTCTCGGCGATGCTCGTCAGCGGCGGATTCGCCGTCACTTCCGCGGAGTCGGCAGAGGACGCGCTGGCGGAGTTCGACCGGTTCGCTTGCGACGTGGTCCTGCTGGATGTCGAAATGCCGGACCACGACGGATACTGGACCTGCGAGCAATTGAAGAAGCGGCGCGCGGACCTTCCGGTGATCTTCATTTCCGGCCGCGACTCGACGGAAGACAAGGTTCGAGGGTTCGACGCCGGCGGCGCGGACTACGTGACCAAGCCGTTCCGCAAACCCGAGGTCATGGCGCGCGTCAAGGCACACGTCAAGATCCGTGAATTGACCACACGGCTGGGCGAAGTCAACCGCGCCTTGTCCGAGCGTCAGGAGGAATTGCAGGAGGAATTGCGCGCCGCGGCAACTCTCCAGCAGAGGCTTGTCCCTGCAACAGGACCATTGCCGGGACTCCAGATCGCTACCGTTTACCGCCCTTGCGGTCTGGTCGGCGGAGATGTCATCGGAGTCGTTCGAATCGATGACCGCCGGGTTGCCTTCTATACCGGTGATGTGAGCGGGCATGGAGTGGCCTCAGCACTCCTGACATTCACGGTCGCCCAGGCCCTGAACGCGAGCTCGAGTCTGCTGATGCGCGATTCCGGCGCCGAGCCCTCATCGATCATCCGCAACCTCGATCACGAGCTTTCGATCGGGCAATTCGAAGACAAGTATCTGACGATGACGCTGTTGATCTACGACCAGGAGCGTTCGTCGATTCGCTACTGCACGGCAGGCCATCCTCCACCGTTGCTTTTGCGCAAGGATGGGGAAGTCTCCTACCTGAGCGAGGGCGGACCGATGATCGGCCTCGGCCTACGCGGCGACTTCGACGATGGAGAGATCGCTGTGTGCCCCGGCGATCGCGTCTACCTCTACACCGACGGAATCGTCGATCAGGAGTGCGGCAACGGACGGTTCGGTACGCAGCGCCTGCTGCGGTCACTGCGAAAGCCCGTCCCGTCGATCGGCGACGCTGTCTCCCTCCTCATGGCCGATCTCGACGACTTCGTGGGCATTGCGAAATACGACGACGATGTCGCTTTGCTCGGGGTCGAGTTCTCCTGAATGCGTCCAATACCCGGACGTTCCGCGAAAGCTGAACGCTTTGTCGATCCTCCAAATCCACGTAACTGTCTAAGCAATAAGGCATTCGCGGCGCTACCCGACATGGCCCACCTGTTGATGATCACTCGTCTCCGGGAGAGCGCAAAGCAATGGACAAGATTCTCGTCGTTGATGATGATCGCAGCCTGGTTGAAGAGATGATGGAACTTCTCCGCGTCGAAGACTTTGAACCTATTGCGGCTTACGACCGTGAGTCTGCCGAAGAGCAGATGCAGGCGGAGTTCTTTCCCATCATCCTCGCCGATCTGCGGCTGAACAGCGAGGCTGAAGGGCTGATGCTGCTGGCATCGATCGCGAAGCTCTCACCGCGATCGAGAGTCGTCACGATGACCGGCTTCGCCGATGACGATGCTCTTGCGCGCGTCCGTGCGCTCGGCGCGCGCTCGGTGATGTTCAAGCCCGTGACGGCCGGCGAGTTGATCGCGGCCGTCCGGGAGATGCTGGCTGAGATCGAGGCGGCGGAAGTGACGGCCGGAGCGGACCTCGACATCCTCTACGCCGCGGTGTCGCCGGTTCTCTATGCCATCCCCCAGCGGAAATACGGTCTCACGCCGGACGAAACGGACGACCTCGTGCAGGAAGTGTGGTTGCTGTATATGGAGAAGCGATCGAGCGTCCTCAAGCCGCGCGCCTGGCTGGCCGGAGCGATCGTCAATCTCTGCCGGCAACACATCCAGAATCGATACCGAAGGGTGTCGCGCACCGAGCGGCTGATGCCGTTCCTCTCCGATCGCGGCGAGCGGAAAGACGACACGGTGATCGCCGTGCATGAGGCGCTGAGCCGTCTCGACGAGCGCGGGCGGGAGCTTTGTCAGCGCATCGGCCTCGATCAACAGCCGTATGAAGAGGTGGCCCGGGCCATGTCTCTTCCCATCGGCTCGATCGGACCTCTTTATATGCGCGCCAAGGCGACGATGAAGCAACAGCTGGCGGTGTGCTGATTCGTTCCGCGTGACACTCTGCGCCGAAGGCGTGTATCCTCTCTGCGGGTTTCCATTTTCCGCCGTCCAAGGCGTCGTCGCGCGTCCACTTCGGTCAGGCAAGTGACTGGATCAGCGACTTCAACCTCGAGTGTCCGCGTTGAGGAGAGGTGCTCTGCGATTGTCAGCAATGCGGGAAACCGCCACGGGGAATGGTCGTGCACGAGGAGTGCGGCGGCGCGGCTCAGCGGGATTCATTCTCACGCTCGAGCTTCTGATCCTGCTGAGCATCTTCGGCGTCGTGGCGATTTTCGCCATGGTCCTGATCCAGCGCCATTTCGTGGAGCAGGCTGGCGACTACTTCGGCCACTCCATCGTCGTCTACGACTCCAAGATGCCGGTGGGGAGCAGCGTGCTGGTCGGCCGTGCCGTCAGTTTCAATGCGCTGGAGGCTCCGCAGATCCTCTACCGCGTTCCCACGTCCACCCCACCCCTGGCTGCGCTCCTCGGGGTTCGTGCCGCCAACTTCACGACGAGGCCGTCGGTCTTCTACGACAACGCGAACTGCACCGGCGCGTCGTGGATGCTCGATCCGGCAAACCCTGCCAGTGGAACGGCCGGCGAGGTCTCCGATCTCTATTCGCTGCAGGGAACCGCGTTCGCCATCGGCGTATCGGGCACCGACCAGAATGTTCTCTACCGCTCGACGCCGGGCGCGGCACCGGCAGCGACTCCGCAGTCGCGATGGGTTTCGGAACGCTACACGGCGAATTGCCAGGCCGTGGCCGATGACCCGGTCCTTCGCGGCGCGCTGATTCCGGCAAGCGTCGTCTTCTCGATGAACACTGTCTATGTTCCCCCCTACTGGATCCCGGCGGGCCTGGTTGGTCCTCCGCTGAGTGCGGCGACGGCGCCGAAGAAGGAGGGCGATCCATGGCCATGACCGGACGCACCGACCGCGTGTTGATCATCCATCCGGATCCCGCCGTCCGGCGGGAGATCGAGACTGTCGTGCGCCGCGCGCACAAGCACTCCATCGCCGCGCGCCATGCCGGAACCGCGGGGGCGGCGGTGCAGATGGCGCGGGACTTCGACCCGCGCATCATCCTGCTCGATCTCGTGCAGGATCGGGCGCTGGCCTTGAGCGTGGCCAAAGAGCTGCGGCGGGCGGATCGGCTGATCATCGGCCTCATCAACCCGTTGATGGACTCCGGAGGGGGATCGGAAGCGGAGTTCCTCCGGCAGGCGGTGCGCGCGGGAGTGGGCGACTTCGTCGCTCTGCCGCCGTCCGACGCGGAGATCGCCCTGGCGTTGGAGACGGCGCCGCAGGCGGGACCGGCCGCGCATGAAGGGCGCGCCATCGCCTTCTTCAGTCATCAGGGCGGCGTGGGGACGACGACGCTGGCCATCAACACCGCAATCGCCTTGCGTGTGGGAGAACCTTCGCGGACGGTCGCGGTGATGGACGCCAACATTCAGTTCGGTTGCGTGGCCGCGCACCTGGGAATGGTTCCGGAGCGCGATCTGGGAGATGCCATCCGCGAGCTCGACCTCGGACCGATGTTTCCCCTCCCCTCCACCGGCCCGGAGGCGGCGATCTCCGTGCTGGCCAGCCCGCTCGATCCGCGCGCCGCCGAAATGGTCACGCCGGAGGATGCCTCCCGCGTGCTGATCGAGCTGCGCCGCAGATTCCATTCGGTGGTCATCGACACCGCCCCCGTGCTCGACCTGATGACGCTTTCGGTTCTCGATCTCAGCGAGACGGTGGTGGTGGTGACCGAGCCGCTGGCGCCGACGATCGCCGGGACGGCACGCCTGCTGGGCATGCTCGCCAGCCTCGGGATTTCCGACGATCGCGTACGCCTCGTCGTCAGCAAGTTCCGCGACGCTCCCGACGTGCTTTCGCCGTCGGTCGTCTCCCAGCAGTTGGGCCGCGCCGTCGATCATGTCGTGCCGTTCCTCATGCCGGTCAGCGCCGGAACCCACCGAGGCGTGCCGGCCATCTTCGAACGAGGGACGGCACCGTTCACCGATGCTCTGAAACGTCTGGCCCGCGACGTTTCGCGCGGCGGCTCGGCTACTGGAGGGAAGGTCTAACGTGACCGACAACCCCATGCCGTCCGCCGAGGATCTGCGTTCGTTGATCCGCACCTCCTGGCACGAACGACGGTTGCCGGCGCTACCTGCTGGTCCGGCGCAAGCGTCGCCGGCGGAGCCGACGCTTCGTCAACGGCTCTATCAGCGGATCCTCAAGAGTCTGGAAACGCCGAGCGCGGGCGTGAGCGTTCGCGCGCGCGTGCGGCGCATCATCGAAGAGAGCCCCGAGCTCGAAGGGATCGATGAGGAGTGGCGGACGCGCATCGAGGGAGATCTCATCGACGAGGTCGACGGCATGGGGCCGGTGGCATCGCTGCTCCGCGATCCAACCGTCTCCGACATCCTGATCAACGGCCCGTCGGATGTCTGGGTCGATCGCTTTGGAAAGCTGGAGCGGAGCAGCGTCCGTTTCGAAGACGAGGCGCACCTTCGGCGCATTCTTCGGCGCATGGTCGGAACACAGGGACGGCGGCTGGACGAGTCGGTTCCGTATGTCGACCTCCGTCTTCCCGACGGCTCGCGCCTCAATGCCGTCCTCTCGCCGGTGAGCCTGCGGGGATCGGTCGTATCGATCCGGCGCGCCAGGGAAGCGACGTTCCGGATGGAAGACCTCGTGGCATACGGAAGCCTGACCGCCGAGATGGGCGAGCTTCTGACAGAGGCCGTCAGGCTGCGGCGAAATGTCCTCGTCTCCGGAGGATCGGGTGCCGGCAAGACGACGCTGCTCAACGTCCTCTCGCGGGCCATTCCGCCCGACGAGCGGATCGTGACCATCGAAGAGACTGCGGAGCTGCGGCTCGAACATCCGCACGTGATCGCACTGGA